>CAMOOA010000218.1 GCA_946621045.1 uncultured Erysipelotrichaceae bacterium | reverse complement strand
CCTGGAAGTACGGCTGGATCGAACGGTATCCGGAAGGCAAGCAGTCCATTACGAACATCGTCTTCAGCCCGTGGCATTACCGCTATGTAGGCATCGATGAAGCCGCAAAGATCTATGAGAGCGGCCTGACGATGGAAGAGTATTACAACATTCAGGGTTAACTGCAGTTCACAGAAAACAGGAAAGAGAACCGGACTCACAGTCCGGTTTTTCTGTGGGGAGAAGAAAAGCCGGCTTTGCGCCGGCTTTGCAGTTTACAGAAGCGGAATGTTGTTCTTCTCGCAGATCTTTACCATGTCTTCCGGCCAGATGCTTGCCTGAACTTCACCGACATGCGCCTTGTTTAGCAGCAGCATGCACAGTCTTGACTGTCCGATACCGCCGCCGATTGTGTACGGCAGCTCCTTGTTCAGAATCATCTTGTGATACGGAAGGGTAAGACGTCCTTCGCAGTGGCTTGCCTTGCACTGGGTGCGGATGGAGTTTTCATCGACGCGGATTCCCATGGAGGAAATCTCAAGCGCGGTGGAAAGACTCGGCAGCCAGAACAGCAGGTCGCCGTTCAGGTTCCAGTCATCATAGTCCGGTGCACGTCCGTCATGCGGGTGGTTGCTGCGGCGCAGCGGCCAGCCGATCTGCTTGATGAAGACGCATCCCTTTTCCCGGGTGATCGCAGTCTCACGGTCTTTCACCGAAAGATCCGGATAGCGGTCTTCGAGTTCCTGGCTGGTGATGAAGTAAACATCATCCGCAAGGTGGCATACCGCATTCGGGTATTTGTACCAGACCTCATGTTCCATGTGCTTGATGATCTTGAAGATTTCACGGACGGTCGCTTCCAGCGTCTCATCCGTGCGCTCTTCCTTCGTGATGACCTTTTCCCAGTCCCACTGATCGACATAAGCGCTGTGCAGGTTGTCCAGCAGTTCATCCCGCCGGATTGCATTCATGTTTGTATAAAGTCCTTCATGGACGTCAAATCCGTATTTCTTGAGCGCATACCGCTTCCACTTCGCAAGCGACTGAACGACTTCGATCCGCTCTTCGGACATTTCCTGCATCTCGAAGGAAACGGGACGCTCGATACCGTTGAGGTTATCATTCAGACCGCTCTTCTTTGTGACAAACAGCGGTGCGCTGATCCGGGAAAGATTCATCTCTTTTCCGAATTCTTTCTGAAAGGTGTCACGGATGTACTTGATTGCTTCCTGTGTTTCACGAACCGAAAGTACCGGATCGTATCCCTTTGGTGTGATAACTTTCATAATGCTTATCCCCTTATATAGTTATTTATTGTAAACATCTTGGCGCAGATAGGAAATAAAAAAATGAATTTGATTGGCATAACCCGCATGTTGTTTTAGAAAACGAAACAAAAGCGTCTGCTTCCCCGCAGGGCAGCAGACGCCTGTTGTAAGAATCCTTTTGCGGTCAGCGGATGCTGTTTCAGCCTTCCGCAAACTGGGAGTTGTAGAGTTTTGCGTAGAAGCCGTTTTTCTCCATGAGTTCTTCATGGTTGCCGACTTCCACGATATCGCCGTGATCCATGCACAGAATGATATCCGCATTGCGGATCGTGGAGAGACGGTGGGCGATCACGAAACTGGTGCGTCCCTTCATGAGTTTCTCCATGCCTTTCTGAATCAGGATCTCGGTTCTTGTATCGACGGAGGAGGTTGCCTCATCGAGGATCAGGATCTTCGGATCACTCAGGAATGCCCGGGCAATCGTCAGAAGCTGTTTCTGACCCTGCGAGATATTGGTGGATTCCTCGTTGATCACGGTCTGATAGCCGTCTTCCAGAGTCCGGATAAAGTGATCTGCATAGGCGTTGTCCGCAGCCTGGATGACTTCCTCATCGGTGGCATCCATGCGTCCGTAACGGATGTTTTCCATAACCGTTCCGGAGGAGAGCCATGCGTCCTGAAGGACCATGCCGAAGGCGTCGCGAAGATCCGTCCGGCGGAGATTTCTTGTATCGATGCCGTCAATGTAGATCGTTCCGCTGTTGAGGTCATAGAAGCGCATCAGCAGCTTGACGATCGTTGTCTTTCCGGCGCCGGTCGGACCGACGATTGCGACCTGCTTGCCCTGGGCAAAGTAGGCGCTGAAGTTGTGAATGATGATCTCGTTGGGATCATAGCCGAAGCATACATTTTCGAAGGAGACATCGCCGCGGATCGTCAGCGCACCGTTTTCATCGTAAATGGATACCGGGTTTTCCGGATCCGGCGTTTCTTCCGGTTCCTCAAGGAATTCGAAGACACGCTCTGCGGCAGCTGCCGTGCTCTGCAGAATGTTCATCATCTGCGCGGTCTGTGTAATCGGCTGGTTGAAGGAACGGACATACTGGATGAATGCCTGAATGTCGCCGATCGCAAGTCCGTTATGAATGGACAGGTAACCGCCGAGCACACAGCATCCGACATAACCGATGTTTCCGATCAGGTTTGTGATCGGCTGCATCAGTCCGCTCATGAACTGTGCCTTCCAGCCGGCTTCATACAG
>CAMOOA010000217.1 GCA_946621045.1 uncultured Erysipelotrichaceae bacterium | reverse complement strand
TATAATCACCTGGATAAAGAAAACATTATGACAGCACAGGATATTATTCGATTATTAATAGATTCATTCTGGAAGATCCTTCTGCCGGGTCTTACCGTTACGATCCCGCTGACGGTGATCGCATTTTCCATTGCGATGGTCATCGCAATCATCACCGCGATGGTGCAGTATGCCAATATTCCGGTATTAAAGCAGATTGCCCGTTTTTACATCTGGGTGATCCGCGGCACGCCGCTGCTGGTACAGCTGTATGTCGTATTCTTCGGACTTCCGAGTATCGGCATCAAGGTAGCCGCATTTCCTTCTGCGGTCGCGGTATTTGCGGTCAATGAAGGGGCGTACTGCGCGGAAACCATGCGCGCTGCGATTGAATCGGTGCCATCCGGACAGATGGAAGCGGGCTATTGCGTCGGAATGAATTATCTTCAGATCATGCGCCGCATTGTTCTGCCGCAGGCATTCCGCACGGCATTCCCGCCGCTGTTCAACTCGCTCATCGGAATGGTCAAGGATACCAGCCTTGCGGCGAATATCACGGTTGCGGAAATGTTCTTTGTGACCCAGCGGATCAGCGGACGTACCTATCAGTTCATGGCACTCTATCTTGAACTGGCACTGATTTATCTGATCTTTTCGACCGTACTGACACGGATACAGGCATTCGGCGAAAAGAAACTCAATTCCTATGGAGGCAATAAGATCTGATGGCACTTCTTGAAGTCAGGGATTTACATAAATCATTCGGCAATACCGTTGTCCTCGACGGGGTATCCATGTCGGTGGAAAAGGGTGATGTGATTGCGGTGCTCGGCCCGTCGGGCGGCGGAAAAACCACATTACTCCGCTGCATTAACTTTCTTGAGACCGCTGACAGCGGCAGTCTGGTATTTGACGGAATAACGCATGATATGGCGCACATCTCCAAAAAGCAGATCAGTGAAATCCGTCTGCATACCGGATTTGTATTTCAGAACTACAACCTCTTCCGCAATAAGACCGCACTTCAGAATGTCACGGAAGGGCTGTTGATTGCGCGTCATATGGATAAGGCACAGGCGGAAGAGAAAGGCATGCGGATGCTGGAAAAGGTCGGTATGGCAGACCGTGCCTCCCATTATCCCAGCCAGCTTTCCGGCGGTCAGCAGCAGCGTGTTGCCATCGCAAGAGCGCTTGCGGCGGATCCGGAGATCATCTACTTTGATGAACCGACGTCCGCACTGGACCCGGAACTGATCGGAGAAGTCCTGACCGTCATGCGTCAGCTGGCGGATGAGGGCATGACCATGATCGTTGTAACGCATGAGATGGATTTCGCCCGGAATGTTTCGTCCCGCACCATCTTTATGGAACATGGAAAAATCGTCGAAGAAGGGGAATCCAAGGCATTCTTTGAATCCCCGCGCGAAGAGCGCACCCGTGAGTTTCTGCGACTGGAGGATCGCCGCTTCTGAGCGGCGTTTTTCGTGTTAGAATAGCGCTATGAAATGTGAGAATTTCAAACAGATTATCCAGCATGGTAAGGAAGCGTTTGGACCACTTCCTGCATTGCGGACAGCAGAACCGGACGGTTCGCTGACGACAGTTACCTATGCGGAACTGTCTGCGCTTGTGGAAGCGCGTGTTGAAGCACTTTCTGCCCAGCCCTTCGGCTGTGTCGGTCTTTACGGCATTCCGTCGGTGGACTGGATCGTGGATCTGTTTGCGGCGCCGATGGCGGGCAAACGAACCATACTCCTGGATCCTTCGCTTTCCCGTGAGATGACACAGGGTCTGATCGATGCGTTCGGCATCGAGGCAATCCTGCCGTCCAACAGCGGATTTAAAACCGCATCGATCACGGAAGGTGAGGTGGAGTATCCGGGACATATCCTGGTCTTTACCAGCGGAACCAGCGCATCCAACAAGGCGGTCGTGCTGAGCCAGAAGGCGCTTGCCTATTCCGCCTGGAACGGGCAGCAGATGCTGGCATGCGGACCGGAAGATGTGATTGCGGGAATGCTGCCGCTGAGTCATGTATTCGGTCTTGTCTGTACCGTGCTCTGGCCGCTGAGTTTTGGCGCCTGCGTCGGAATCGGCAGAGGCATGCGTTACTATACGGAAGATCCGAAAACATTCGGTACAACGATCCTGGTCATGGTACCGACATTGCTGTCGTATCTGCTTACAACCGACAGCATTAACCCGGAATGTCATACTGTGCTTGTCGGCGCAGCGCCATGCGGTGATCATGTACTGAAAGCCATCCGGGATAAGGGAATCCGGGTCAGCTTCGGGTATGGTTTGAGTGAAACCGCAAGCGGTCTTGCCATCTCGGTCGGATCCGATGATCCGTTCGCACTGGATCTCTGTCCCGATACCACATGCAGGATCAGTGAGGAAGGCGAAGTCCTGATTTCCACACCATGCATGATGGAGGGTTACTGGCACCGCCCGGAGGAAACCGCGGAGGCGCTGAAAAACGGTGTTCTGTATACGGGAGATCTCGGTGAGATCGATGAAAACGGACGCCTGCGGCTGAAAGGCCGGAAAA
>CAMOOA010000216.1 GCA_946621045.1 uncultured Erysipelotrichaceae bacterium | reverse complement strand
CCCTGCGGTTTCTGAAGCACGCCGCACAGCACACTGCTGGACGCATTGATCATGAGTTTGTTCCAGACGGCAAAGGAAATATCATCACTGACGGTGCACGGGAACCCGGCATCCGCAAACAATGCCGCAAACCGTTCTGCGTTCTGTTTCGCCGCATCGCTTACGGATGACACAAATCCGAAGGTCGTCTTTCCGTGTCCGGTATGATTTACCGTATGTGCATTCTCGCGGCTGCTTTCCTCTTCCGTTGTGCCGATCAGGATATGGGAAGGATCCGCAAACTTCGTCAGAACATCCGCATGTCCCATTCCGTTCTGCAGGGTAAGCAGATACGTATTCTCACCGATGACTGCGCGGTTCGCCGCAAGTGCCTGTTCGGTAAGATAGGCCTTCGTAAACAGCAGAACAAGATTCATCGGTTCTTCACATGCCCCGTTCAGGACAGCGGAAGGTCTGCATTCCAGCACTGTTTCTCCTTCCTGAATCCGGATTCCGTTGAGTTCAAGCTCACCGATGCGTTCCGGATTGTTTCCAAGAAGCGTCACATCCGCATATTCCGACAGACGCCCGGCAAACAGCAGTCCCATTGCGCCGGGGCCGATTACGGCAATCTCTGGTTTCTTATTGTCTTCCATACTTATTCCTCAACTCAATTCTCACACGCAAATCTCATATTCCAGGAAGCCCGGATCCGATCCATCAGACGGATCACCGCAAGACTGTCTTCCGGGCGATGGCTGTCACTGCAGGTTTTTCCTTTCTGAATGCACTTCGTCACTTCCCGGATTTCATATTCAAATCCGTTCACCTCAAACGGACAGGAGATGGTATAGGGCTCTCCGCCGTTGGGCCTGACGACTGCCTCTCCTGCATTCTGGAAGTCCGGAAGATCGATCTCCGCCCCTTCAAAGTACAGGGCGGCCTGCCGGTCCATGACAATGCCGATTGCCTGCATGGACTGTGCCGTGCGTCCTCCCGGAAACTTCATCTGGAGCGCGCTGAAGGAATCGGTCCCGTATTCATTGATTTCAACTTCGGATGTGAAGGACTCCGGCACGCATCCCATCGTCATATAAAGAAAGCCGAGGTTGTAAATACCGATGTCAAGAAGTGCCCCGCCGCCGAGATCCGAACGGAATTTCCGTTCTCTTCTGGCTCCACCTGCAACAAAGCCGTAGTTCACTCTGGCATGGCAGAGCTTTCCGTACTGTTCGGAGCCGATGATCTCCCGAAGCGTTTCATACAGCGGCAGGAACCGGATCCAGAATGCCTCCATCGCAAAGAGTCCCTTCTCTTTTGCGGTACGGTAGAGGATCTCTGCTTCTTCCGCATTTACCGTAAACGGCTTTTCACAGAGGACATGCTTTCCATGGTTGAGACACAGCATCACATGTTCAAAGTGAAAACTGTTCGGCGAAGCGATATATACCGCCTCCACTTCCGGATCATTTACAAGTTCCTCATACGACCCGTATGCCTTCGGAATCTGAAACTCCGCTGCAAAGGCCTCTGCTTTTTCCCGATTGCGTGAGGCAGCTGCCGCAAGTGTTTCATTTTTATCGTTCATCCCGATTACGGTGTTCGCAAATTTGCGCGCAATAGTCCCCGTCGCAAGAATTCCCCATTTCATAAAACCGCTCCTTTTAATTGTTTCTCTTTTTTATTGTTCCATATTCCGGCGCATCATGCGATAAATATACTTCTGTATGCAGTTCCATGCGGCAACACTCCCGAATGATAAAAGACCCTTTCGGGTCTATACAGAACAGATTTCAGAATTCATCCCGGCATACCATGCATCATCAGCGCGGGATGTTCTGCCGGGATCGTAACCGATGTATACAGGACAGCGATCAGTAGTGGCTGCGGATGTAGCCGGCAACCCGTTCAAATTCTTCCGGCGAAGCGCTCATCGTTCCCGGTTTTCTGTTTTCGTCGGCCAGAAATGCAATCAGCCCTTCCGCATCGTGATTATATCCGACCTGCTTCACTTCCTCATCGGAATAGGCTTTGAAATATGCGATCGTCATATCGACTTCTTTCTCCCAGTTTTCCGGAAGATATCCACCGGAGATGGATTGTAGAAAGCTGTCGTTCAATTTGAGTTTTTCAGAGATAGGTTATGTTCTCCTCTACATATAAATATACGAATCCGCTGTAATAATCGCCTGTCAGATACTTTTCCGCAGGAAATTCGCCTCATCCCCAGATGACATCATTCAGCCGGCCGGCGTTCCGGTTACTGATTCCTTATCCCGTAATCACGGCGTGCAGAATCATCCCTTCACATATTCCGTTCTCCGCAAACGTCATACCATAGTTGATTTTTCTCCCAGCCGGAAGGAATACATGAATCACGAATTGTACTTGAGGAAACAGAATCTTATGTTCCTGAATTTTCATAATATACGTGCATTTCAGGCTGACACCATGCATCACACCGCCTGCATACGGAAAGACCGTCCGAACGCAAAAAAAGCCGCACTTTCATGCGGCTTACCAATGGTGGTCCCAGCCAGAATTGAACTGGCGACACACGGATTTTCAGTCC
>CAMOOA010000215.1 GCA_946621045.1 uncultured Erysipelotrichaceae bacterium | reverse complement strand
TCTGACCGTTCTTGACCAGCTTGTCAAAGAGTTCCGGTTCACAGACGAACCGTCCTTCGCCGTGGCTGATCGCGACATGGGTAATATCTCCGGTCTTCGCATAGCGCAGCCACGGGGACTTCACAGACGCAAACCGTGTCCGCACCAGCATCGACTGATGACGGCCGATGGAGTTGAAGGTCAGCGTCGGAGAATGCTCATCCGTATCGGTGATATGGCCGTACGGCACAAGACCGAGCTTGATCAGCGCCTGGAATCCGTTACAGATTCCCAGCATCAGACCTTCCCGCTCATCCAGAAGTTTATGCACTTCTTCTTTGATCTTCGGATTGCGGAAGAAGCTGACGATGAACTTGCCGGATCCTTCCGGTTCATCACCGCCGGAGAATCCGCCCGGGATGGCAATGATCTGACTGCTGCGGATCTTTTCCGCAAATGCGTCGACGCTTTCCTCGATTTCCTCTGCGGTACGGTTGCGGATCACAAAGATATCCGCTTCCGCGCCGTACTGTTCAAATGCGGCCGCGGTATCCCATTCACAGTTCGTGCCGGGGAATACCGGAATCAGAACCCGCGGATGTTCCACGGTGTAGGACGCATGCATGGGCGCTTCCATCTGATAGGAGAACGACGGAATCGGTTTGTTTTCCGGCTGCTTCAGATACGGGAATACCGGTTCCAGCTTTGCCTCCCAGGCTTCCTGAAGTTTTTCCATGGAAACCCATATCAGACCTTTCGCAAATGCATAGTCTTCTGTTGTGACGCCGAGCTTCACCGCACCTTCCGGAAGTTCCGTTCCTTCCTTCAGCTCCAGCACAAATGCGCCGGCGCACGGTTCAAAGAGCGCATTCTCATCCACGCTGTCCTCAACGTACACGCCGATCCGGTTGCCGAGAGCCATCTTGAACAGCGCCTCTGCACAGCCGCCGCGTTCCAGTACCCGGCTGGAGAGCACGGCGCCGGACGCATTGAGCGCTTCAATCCGGCGGAAAATGCTGTTTACACTGTCGTAAACCGGCATGCCGTCCTTATCGTATTCCGGTTTCAGAAGCACCACATCGTGGCCGGCTCCCTTGAATTCCGCAGAGATGACATTGTCCGCTTTTGCGGTCGATACCGCAAAGCTTACCAGGGTCGGCGGAACATCGATGTTTTCAAACGTTCCGGACATGGAGTCCTTTCCGCCGATGGCGGCGACTTCCAGGTTCATCTGCGCCTTCCAGGCACCGAGCAGCGCACTCATCGGCGTGCCCCAGCGCTTCGGATCGCTTCCGGTATGTCCGAAGAATTCCTGCAGGGACAGCCAGCACTGTTTCTGGCTTCCGCCTGCGGCGATTACCTTCGCCACACTGGTGATGACCGCTTCCTGCGCCGCACGGAACGGTGATTTCTCCGAAGCATACGGATCAAAGCCCCAGCCCATCAGAGAACAGGTTGTGGTAGTTCCGTTCAGTACGGGAATCTTGCAGGCCATCGCCTGCGCCGGTGAGAGCTGACGCGTACCGCCGTAAGGCATCAGGACCGTTCCGGCACCGATGGTCGAGTCAAAACGCTCCACAAGTCCTTTTTCACTTGCGACATTCAGATCGCTGACAAGTGATGTCAGACGTTCTTCAAAGTCCGCCTCCGGAGCTGTTACCGCAGCCGGTGCTTCTTCGATCCGTGCATCCGCATAGCGCTTCGCACCGTTTGTATCGAGGAATGCCCGGGAAATATTTACCACTTCATGACCGTCCAGCTTCATGACCAGACGTTTTTCTTCCGTCACTTCCGCAACGATCGTCGATTCAAGGTTCTCTGCGTCCGCAAGCTTCCGGAACGCCTCTGCGTCTTCCGCAGATGTCACAACCGCCATGCGTTCCTGTGATTCGGAAATCGCAAGTTCGGTTCCGTCAAGGCCTTCATATTTCTTCGGTACTTTTGTCAGATCGATCTGCAGACCGTCTGCCAGTTCGCCGATGGCAACGGAAACGCCGCCGGCGCCGAAGTCATTGCAGCGCTTGATCAAACGTGTTGCCTCCGGATTCCGGAACAGACGCTGCAGCTTGCGTTCTTCCGGCGCATTACCTTTCTGCACTTCCGCACCGCAGGTTTCCAGTGATTCCACAGTATGCGATTTGGAAGAGCCGGTTGCGCCGCCGCATCCGTCACGGCCTGTCCGGCCGCCCAGCAGGATGACCACATCACCCGGAGCCGGACGCATGCGGACCACATTTTCTGCCGGAGCTGCGCCGAGCACTGCGCCGATCTCCATCCGCTTGGCGACATAGCCCGGATGGTACACTTCATGCACGTGTCCCGTCGCAAGACCGATCTGGTTGCCGTAAGAGCTGTATCCGTTTGCGGCAGTAACCGTCAGACGGCTCTGCGGGAGTTTGCCCTTCATGGTCTCTTCCACCGGCTTCAGCGGATCTGCCGCACCGGTGATGCGCATTGCCTGATAGACATAGGCACGGCCGGAGAGCGGGTCGCGGATCGCGCCGCCAAGACACGTTGCCGCGCCGCCGAACGGCTCGATTTCCGTCGGGTGGTTATGTGTTTCGTTCTTGAA
>CAMOOA010000214.1 GCA_946621045.1 uncultured Erysipelotrichaceae bacterium | reverse complement strand
TTACATGCCGGATGCCGAGCCGTTTCAGGACTGTGCGCACCGGAATGTTTCCGCATCCGTTCAGCGGGGTATATACAATGCGAAGCTGATCTGCCTGTTCTTTCAGCACATCCGGGCAGATTGTCAGTTTCAGCAGTTCCTCATAATACCGCTCATCAATCTCTTCGCCGAGCGTCTTATAAAGATCGTTTTCGATCGCGTCTTCCCGCGCCATCGTTTTCGGTGCCGTCCAGGAAGTCACCGCGGCCGCGTGGTTCATGATGTTGCGGTCGTGCGGCGGCGTGATCTGTCCGCCGTCTTCCCAGTACACCTTATATCCGTTGTATTCCGCCGGATTATGGCTGGCGGTAATGGCAACGCCGGCAATACATCCCAGTTCACGCACCGCAAAGGAAAGTTCCGGCGTCGGCCGCAGGCTTTCAAAGCGGTACGTCCGTATGCCGTTGGCGTTGAGGCAGAGCGCCGTCTCCTCCGCAAATTCCGCGCTGTGCACGCGGCTGTCAAAGGAAATGACAACCCCGCGGTCTGCGCCGCCCTGTTCTTTTATATAATCTGCCAGTCCCTGCGTTGCCCTGCGCACCGTATAGATATTCAGCCGATTGGTGCCGGCGCCCATCAGTCCGCGCATTCCGCCGGTCCCGAATTCAAGATCCTTCCGGAAGCGGTCTTCGATTTCTTCTTCGTTCCCCGCAAGCGCACGCAGTTCTTTTTTTGTATGTTCATCAAAGTACGGCTCATCCAGCCAGTACTGATAACGGGTCATTACATCATTCATCATCAGTTATTTCCTCATCCGGTTCCGGCTCTTCTTCCGGCATCAGTTCTCTGAATACCGGCAGAAGTTTTCTGCATACGATGCGGCATAATACAGCATGTCCGATCATCATCCAGAGATACAGCGCATAGCCGAACAGACCGGGCAGAAACAGAAACAGCGCAGGCAGAAGTGCATTGCACGCCGCAATGACTGCCGTTGCGGACGGATTCTGCAGAGCCAGATTAAATGCATTGGAAAACATTGCGCCGACCGTGTTGTCAAACTGTGCAAACAGCGGGATCACCCATCCGAACAGTGTGGTCAGAATCAGTGTCAGCGCAGCGGTCAGTCCGATTGCGAGCGCGGAACCGCCGCCTCCCAGCACAAAGAACAGGGAAAGCACCCCGATCACTGCCGCCCACATCAGCAGGGCATACGGCAGGCTTTTGAAAAAGTTGTTTTTCAGAAAGCGGAAATACGGCCGCGCCACACTGTCATCCGTCCCGCGCTCCAGTTTCAGCATCACGTGATACATTGCCGCGGAAGTATCCGCAACGGTGATCAGCGGGATGGACGTAACCAGCCACAGAATATTCAGAATCAGGAGATTGGACATCGTTGTAAAAAACGACTGTCCGAATACCGGTTTTCGTTCTGTTTCACTCATACAGCCCATATTATAGTACGGTTCCGCCGAAACACCGACCGTTTTCCTGTGCAGCGCGCAAAACAAAAGGAGACTTGCGTCCCCGAATTGTTTATTCTGCGTAATCTCCGCCTTCTACATCGAAGAACTCTTCGAAGGTATAGAAGACATCGGTCTCGTAGATCGCCGTAGCGTAGTCCACGCCGATATAGCGGAAGTGCCATGGTTCATAGGCATATCCGGTAATCTCCTGCTTGTCCTTCGGATAACGCATGATAAATCCGTATTCATGCGCATGATCGCGGAGCCAGTTTCCGCTGTCGGTAGTCTCAAAGGACGCATTGAAGTTGATTCCGTTCAGCGAACCGTCGCCTTCGACAAAGTCTGCCGCAAGACCGGTCTGATGATCGGAATAACCGGGTCTTGAGCTGATCGTATCTGCTGTTTCCGTACCGTAGTTTGCGCTGTATCCGTTGTACAGCGTGCGCTGATAATCCTCTCCGCGGTATGCGGAGGAAATCTTCAGATATACACCGTCTGCCTCGGCTGCGCGGGCCATTTCCGCAATTGCCTCCGCTGCCGGAGCCCGCATCGTGCACGCGGCTGTCTGCGCGATGTCGGGTGTCACAAGGTCTGCCGGCACATAGCCGTCGGGGAGCTTGTGTTTTTTATTGGCAACGATGAGCAGGCTGTCTGTATCCGTAAACAGAGCCGGGTCAATCGTCGGTTCCGGTGTCGGGGTGGGTGTGGGTGCGGGCTCTTCGGGCACAACCGTAACTTCCGGCTCCGCCGTCACTTCGCTCTCTGCATTCCGCGATCCGAAAAAAGTAAAATAGATGCTTATGCCAGTCAGTACAAGAAGTATCACAAGAAGCGCGGAAAGCAGTTTTCTCAGCATAATTTACTCCTTAAACAGTTTTTCAACCGGAAGCTGACGGATAATCAGATATCCGATAATGACAGAAATCAGTTCACCGGCCGCTACCTGGAAGCCGTATACAACGGACATCCGTGCGATCTGATCCGGATTCAGCATCCAGGCAAGTTCGATACCGACAAATACGCCGTTGAACAGAACCGGCATCAGAATCGCTGCCAGCGGAATGCCGGCTGTCAGTTTATTGCGCAGCTTCCATGTGCATACTGCCGCA
>CAMOOA010000213.1 GCA_946621045.1 uncultured Erysipelotrichaceae bacterium | reverse complement strand
ACGCTGTTCGTTTTTTTGCGGGCACAGAATGCGATAACTGATTCCGGGAGGAACGAATGATGAAAGCACATGCATTTACCGTCGTGGATTACTACGGAAAAAATATGATCGGCAAGCCCTGCCATACCTATGAGCTGCGGGACAACGGGAAGATGCTCTATCAGATGCACAGCGAACTGCTGGAAGACGGCAGTGAACTCCCTAGACCGCAGAAGGTATTTGAAGAAAAATGCAATGCGATCATGGACCGCATCCGAAGGGAAGAGAACGGCAAGTTCAACTGAATGTGCGGAAAGCGTCACACATTGTTCACAGAGCGGTGTGATGATGAGAATGCTTAAGGAGATAAAAGCATATGAAACAACGCAGAAACATACTTACCGGAATCCTTGGCACAGCACTTGTCCTCGGCCTTGCGGGCTGCGGAACAGATACGTCTGCCGGAGAACCGGAAGAAACCGCAGCGGCGGAAGCCGCAGAAACAGCGAATACAGAAACCGCTGATACGAATACAGCAGCGGTTACGACAAACCTTTCGAAAATTGACGCCTCCGCATGGCAGTACAACGAAGAGGATGATGTCTACTACCAGATCGGCATCTCCTATTGTGAAACGCCGGCGGAAGAGAATTATGAAACCCTGGCTGTATTCGTGCCCGGCGCATACATGGATGCGGCGGATAACGGAGATGGAACTTACACCTGTGAAATCAACACGGAAGCGGAAGTAAACGGCTATACCGCAGAGACGGCACCGATCGTCATGCCGATCAATACACCGGGTTACTCCGCACAGTCCGCACTGAGTGAATATACATCCGTCACAGAATATACCGATGCCGGATTTGTCTATGTCCACGCCGGCTGCCGCGGCAGAGATGCCGGTGCGCCGGCAGGCGTCACCGATCTCAAGGCAGCGGTGCGTTATGTGCGCTATTCCGATGACACCGTACCGGGTGATGCGGAATCCATCTTCACCTTCGGTATGTCCGGCGGCGGTGCACAGTCCGCCGTCATGGGCTCCGCCGGAGACAGCGCATTGTATGAGCCGTATCTTACCGCAATCGGTGCGGTACAGGGCGTAAGCGATGCGGTGCTCGGCTCGATGTGCTGGTGTCCGATCACCAACCTCGATACCGCAGATGAGGCATATGAATGGATGCTGGGAGTGACAAGAGACGGACTGTCCGAAGAGGAACAGGCAATCTCCGATCAGCTGGCAGAAGCCTATGCGGAATATGTAAACAATGCCGGATTCAAAGATGAAAACGGCACGGTACTGACCCTGGAAGAATCCGAAGACGGCATTTATCAGGCAGGTACCTATTACGAATATATGAAGTCGGTCATTGAAACCTCCCTGAACAACTTTCTTGCGGATACGGAATTCCCGTATGAGGCTTCTTCTGGCGGTATGGGCGGCGGAATGCCGGGCGGACACGGAAACGGAGAACATCCTTCCGGCAATCATGAAGGCGCACCGGACTTCGGCGGACAGCGTCCGGACGGCATGGGACAGAACAATACAGAATCCGGCGAAGTGAATTTTGAGGCAATCGATGACATTTCCCGCACTGAGACAAGCGGTTCCGGACTCTCCCTGTCCGGCACGTATGAAACTGCGCAGGATTATATTGATGCGCTGAATGCGAACGGTGAATGGGTCACCTATGATGCGGAAACCAACACCGCGAAGATCACGGATATCGCTTCCTTTGTGAAGGCACTGAAGAATGCCTCCAAGAGTCTCGGCGCATTTGATCAGCTCGATGCCGGACAGGGTGAGAACACGCTGTTCGGATACGGCGACGGAAGCGGCGCACACTTTGACAGCACACTGGCAAATATCCTCTCCGAACTTGGAAATGAATATGCGGACGAATATCTTCAGGACCTGTTGAAAACCGACAGCGCAGGCAATACCGCAGAGACAAGAGTCGATATGTATACCCCGCTGTACTACCTGCTGGAAAGTGAAGAAGGTTATGAAACAAGCACCGTTGCGAAATACTGGCGGATCCGTACCGGCCTTAACCAGGGGGACTGCGCACTGTCCACAGAGATGAACCTTGCGCTGGCACTGGAGAATTATGATTCGGTTGAGAGCGTAGACTTCGAGACCGTGTGGGGCCAGGGTCATACCCAGGCAGAGCGCACCGGAAACTCCTCGGACAACTTCATCGAGTGGGTGGAAAGCTGCACAAAATAAGCACAGAAACGCACAGTGAAACCGGCATCCATCGGGTGCCGATTTTTCGTACGGGAGCGTATAATAGAATCCATGAAATACGCAGCCGCCGGCAGCGCTGTGATGATTCTGTGCATCACGGCCTCCATTCTGATCATCCGCCGCATCGCAAAACACAGATCGATATCTCTGCCGTTCCGGATCGTTCCGGAACTTCTGTTAAGTCTGGTTCTGGTTGTTCTTTCCGGACTTGGATATACCGCGGTCTATTACCATGCCCGGGAAGAAGCACTGGACGCCATGAAGTCCACGGATACCGTCACGGTGACGGATATGGAACGGGGATGGAAGTTTGACGGTCCGGGAACGGACAGCGCGTTTGTCTTTTAT
>CAMOOA010000212.1 GCA_946621045.1 uncultured Erysipelotrichaceae bacterium | reverse complement strand
GCGATTGCGCTGGCCTTTTTCGCAAAGGAAGGCCGGCAGTAAACTGGGCGGTCCGTATCGAAGCGGAAGTTTTCCCTTCTCGCATGGATGCAAATAGAGTATGATGTATGCGTTATAAAGGTGAAAACGTTTCCATAATGTTCCGGTATTTTATTGAAAACATCCTGCTGGGCAGGGGGCTGAAGAAGTTCCACGGCAGTATTCGCAGCGAAAACCGTTCTGCGGTTCATTTTCTCGGGATTGCCGGGCTCCTCATCAGCACTGCGAATATCCTTGCACAGGAAATTGTGCACGGGGTGAGTACACCGCCGCTGTACAGTTTTATTCTGCCGGGCGTATTTCTTGTGCTGTTTCTGGCAGACCGGTTTATCATTCCGGATAAGTACAGATATTCCATCCTGATCCTGTATCTGACCGAGAGTGTGGTTCTGTTTATCGCAACCCTGCTTGGAACGGTATTTGATCCGGTTCATGAGGCCATTACCGTGCTTCTGATGATGGTGACGGTCCCGATTTTCATCATGGATATCCCGCTGCGCTCCATGCTGGTGACAGGATTCTGGTCTGTCATCTTTGTGATTCTCTGCGGCCGCGTGAAAGATCCGAAGCTTGCGCAGATCGACAATGTGCATATCCTCGAGTTTTACATTGCGTCTGTGATCCTGACGCTGATCATGATGCGGGTGCGCCTGCAGTATCTCAGCCAGCTGCTGGAGGTGCGGTATGCGTTTGAACATGACCGGCCGACCGGCCTCAGCAACCGCGAAGGATTTTACCGCCGCATCAATGGGTACCTGAATAAACCTGTAATGATTCATATTGCGGAAATTCAGGATTTTACGATGTACGGGGATTTCTACGGGCACGAGATTGCCAATGAGATGATGAAAGCAGTCGCGGATGCACTGTCAGAACAGTTTGGTACAGAAAATACCTTCCGTTACCGCGGAAATGAATTCCTCTGTGTGCTTCCGGAAATAAATCCGCAGAAACAGGCGCAGATGCTGGAATCCTGCCGGAAGCGGCTTTCCGCATTTACGACCGGGGAACATGTCATTCCGCTCAGCCTGAATGTCGGCTACGTGACCGGAACCATGGCTGCCCGGGAAGATGCCTCATCCATGATTCAGCTTGCGGATATCTATCTTCATACATCGGAGATGGAAGGAGAGAACCGCACGCACGGAGACGCATATTCACCGGAAAATCTCAAGGAGGGAATCATTTACAGCAATCTCACCGTGCATGCGCACTCTTATGAAATCGATGCGCAGACCGGGCTCTCCGGAATCGGATATTTCAAAATCCATGCGACCGATCTTCTGAATACCGTGGCGGACTGGTCAAAGAAACCGGTGGTCGGTTATCTTCGGCTTGGGGGTCTTCGGGCATTTAATGATGTCTGCGGTTATTCTGCGGGAGACCAGCTGATCACCGATACCGCACGGATGATGACCTCTGCATTTGAGGAGCGGCAGCTTTGCCATATTTCCTCCGGCAAATTCGGTGTTCTCTGTTATCAGGATGAAGTGGAACCGGCAATCCGGCAGCTCAATGATCTGCTTGCCCTGTATAAACCGGGTATGGACCTGCGGATTACCGGCGGCTTTGCGGAGTGCATCCGGGAACAGAGTGTCATCTCCCTTCTGGATCAGGCAAAAGAGGCAGAGCGTGTCAGCCGGAAACGAACGGAACGATATGGCTTCTATGACACAAAGATGGATGAGGAAGTACGGTTCCGTCAGTATATCGTCAACCATGTGGATGAAGCAGTGGAAAAGAATTATCTTAAAATTTATTACCAGCCGATCATCAACGCAAAGACCGGTCATATCTGTAATGAAGAGGCTCTGGTGCGCTGGGATGATCCGAACTACGGATTCCTGATGCCAGGCCGGTTTATCCGGGTGCTGGAGGAAAGCGCTCTGATGTACAAAGTCAACCTCTGTGTGGTAAGCAAGGTGCTTGAGGGCTTTGCGGAACGCCGGAAACTGGGCGTTCCGACAGTCCCGGTATCGGTTAATCTTTCCCGCAGTGATTTTGAACAATGTGATATGGTTGCCGCAGTCACCTCCCTGCTTGATGAGGCAGGGGTCAGCCATGACATGATCTGTATTGAAATTACAGAATCCGCCTTCATGAAAGATCAGGAACTATTAAAGAACGAGGTGAACCGCTTCCGTGAAAACGGCTTCCAGGTCTGGATGGATGATTTCGGCAGTGAATACTCTACGCTGAATCTTCTGGAAGAGATTACGATCGACCTTCTGAAAATTGATATGCAGTTCATGAAGAATTTCGTGCCCGGCACCAAAAACCATATTATTGTCTCCAGTATGCTGGATATGGCCCATAAAATGGGCATTACCACATTGATGGAAGGTGTCGAGACCGAAGAGCAGTATAAGGCAATGCAGGATATGGGATGCGATCGGATCCAGGGTTACTTCTTTAACCGCCCGAACCCGCAGGACTATATTGTGAAGCGTGCGCTGTCGGGTACCGGGCTGGTATTTCAGACACCTGACGAAATTCAGTGACTTTCCACCCGATGTTCAGATTCTGTTCAGATTTCTCCCTTACGATACGAGTGTGCTGAGGAACTCAGCCAGGAGGAA
>CAMOOA010000211.1 GCA_946621045.1 uncultured Erysipelotrichaceae bacterium | reverse complement strand
ACGGAAATCACGGAAAATGAAATCCGCTATGAAGTGGATGTGGAAAACGGACAGAAGACCGGGTTCTTTCTCGACCAGAAGTATAACCGCCGTGCCATCTGGCCGATTGCGAAGGGACGCACGGTTCTGGATTGCTGCACACATACGGGCAGCTTTGCGCTGAATGCCGCAAAAGCCGGCGCAAAACATGTGACCGCATCGGATATTTCGGAATTTGCCCTGGAACAGGCGAAGCGGAATGCGGAGAAAAACGGCCTGATTTGTAGGATGGATTTTGTCTGTTCAGATGTATTCGAACTGCTGGAAACCCTGCGGAAATCACCGAAAACCTATGACATGATCATCCTTGATCCGCCGGCCTTCACCAAGAGCCGCCGGACGTTTTCCGCCGCACGGAATGGGTACTTGAAAATCAATGCGGATGCGATGCGTCTGTTACCAAGGGGAGGCTATCTTGCGACGGCTTCCTGCAGCCACTTCATGCCGAATGCGGAATTCCGGGCAATGCTGAAGGAAGCTGCGGACAGTGCCGGCGTATCGCTGCGAATCGTGGAAGAGCGTCATGCGGCGATGGATCATCCGGTGCTTGCGGCGGTTCCGGAAACCGAATATCTCAAATTTTACATTCTTCAGATTGTCTGAAGTACCCTTTGAAAACAAAAATATTTCATTTTGATTTCACTGATTGTGAAAACTGCCACATACTGCTCACCATGCTTTCTGTGCTATAATGCAGGTAACGGAGGTGAGCTCGTGTACAAAGTAAATGATGTCGTTGTGTACCGGCGTGATGTATGCCGGGTTACCGGAAAAAAGAAGAGCGACTTTACAGGCGAGATGTGCTACGTACTTGTGCCGTATAACAGCACGGATAATTCCGTCACGATGCAGGTACCGGTTTCCAACAAAGCAGGTCACCTCAGAGATCTTGTCTCCAAAAATCAGATCGATGAACTGATTCAGAATGCGCCGGGTATAGAAACGCTGGAGTCGAAACCCGCCAATATGAAGAGTCAGTACGCGACGCTGATGAAAGGGGATTCCCTGGAGGATCTGATCTGTATTATCAAAACATCCTATCTCCGCAACGATGAGCGGATGAAAAATCACAAGAAACTTGCGAGCATTGATGCGGAGTATCTGGATAAAGCTGAAAAACTTCTGTATTCAGAACTTTCAGTTGCGCTGGATATGACGTATGACGAATCCAAGGAGTTTTTCGAGAAAGAAGTGGCGCTTGTCGAAAAGCGAAACCAGAAATCAAAAACAAAATCGAAAGCCAAAGCGAAAACGAGCTGATCCGAACAGCTTGTTTTTTTTCGGAATCATAAAAAAAGCAATTCGTTCGTGTAATGAACCAATTGCTTTTTTGTGCTCAGACATGAAGTTTCGGGAAAACATCGGAGAAGCTTGCCTGAATGAGGAGGTCCGCATTGCGGTCATACGGTGTGACGTCCCGGTTGATCAGAACAAGATGCTTTCCGCTGAAGTAGTTGATGAGTCCTGCGGCAGGATAGACAACCAGTGAAGTGCCGAGCACGATCAGGACATCGGCACTCCGGATCGCCGCAATGGCACCGCGGATCACCGGATCGGACAGACCTTCTTCGTACAGAACCACATCCGGTTTGATGATAGCGCCGTCCTTTTCACAGTGCGGAATTCCTTCGCACTGTTTGATATATTCGGCGGAATAGAACTGTCCGCACCGTGTGCAGTAATTGCGCAGAACGCTGCCGTGCAGTTCATATACCTGTCTGGAGCCGGCTTTCTGATGAAGGCCGTCGATATTCTGTGTCACGACGCCGAGGGATTTCCCGGCCTTTTCGCATTCTGCCATGAATTTATGAGTCAGATTCGGCTCGGCATCCAGATTGAGCATCTTATCCTTGTAGAACTCCCAGAATTCTTCCGGTTTCTGTTCAAAGAAATGATGGGAGACGATCTCTTCGGGCGGATATTTGTATTTCAGATGATACAGGCCGTCCTGCGAGCGGAAGTCCGGAATACCGCTGTCGGTACTGACACCGGCGCCGGTGAAAAAGACGATGTGCTTTGCCTGGTCAATGATTTCCTGAAGCTGACTGATCTTTTCATCTAATGAGCTCATTTCAAATGCCTCCTGTACTTTCATTTTAGTCTTCCGGATAGGTTTTCAGAACCGTTTTTGCAATTTTCCGCAGTTCATCAATCAGATCATCCGGACGCAGCACTTCAATCCGGTCATAAAACATGAGAATCCAGGAAATCAGTGTCGGAGAAACCGATGTCCGGATACTGACGGTAAAGTTCTCGGGAGAGATGGCGGAGATCATGACGTCTTTTCCGAACTGATCAAACACGATGTTGGTCAGGCTGTTGTCACAGCGGAGCGTTACCGTACCGGGCTCACCGCGGTACATCATAAATGACGTCTCGATCCATCGCTCTGCGTCAAAGGGAACCGGATCCCATACGTCATCGACCGAAAGGGAAGACATCTTATCGACGCGGTAGTTGGCAAACGAATGATGGGTATCTGACCAGCAGACACAATAGATCCGTCCGCTGTAGGAAAGGATTGAACATGGAAGCAGGTGATATGCCTGTCTGTTCCTGCGGTACCGCTTCTGTTTCGTGACGGTAAGGTCATA
>CAMOOA010000210.1 GCA_946621045.1 uncultured Erysipelotrichaceae bacterium | reverse complement strand
GCTTTCAACTGCCTTCTGAATGGTTTTGTTTTGAGTCCACGAATCCATCCGCTCCGTTTCCAGAAGCGGCATGACCGTCTCCGGCTGTTTTGCCAGTGCGGTTGCCATATACCATGCGGCCATCATCCGGACATAGTAGTGGTCAAAGCGCAGATCCGCGATCCGTTCCGCCTGCTCTTTTTCAAAGGCATCACCAAGATAATACGCCATGTACAGACCGATGGCGGTCCGTACGGTATACGGTTCTTCGGATGCCAGCCATCTGCGCAGCACGGGCTCTGCCTCTTCGGTATGCTTTGCGATGATCTTCGGTCTGACTGCATCCGTTACATTCCAGCAGTCCACATACGGAAGAAACTCCTCCAGCCGCTCCATGCATTCATCAAAGTCTTTCATGTCGCTGATCACAAACGCATGGATCTGATTTTCTTCCAGATAGCGGTGCGGCACATCATTCAGAAACGCATCCGCCCTCCCTTCCCGGATCAGCTGTTTTGCGAGCTTGCGCAGCAGAGGAACCCGTACGCCGAGAATCGATGCGGGATCAATGTCCGGCGTCAGCTTTGCGACAAATGCCGCATTGCCGGCTTCCCGCATGGCTTCCAGTTCAGCCCGCAGAATATGCCGCTTCACGCCTTCTGTTCCTTTCCGACCGCCGCAAATACGATCAGGGTTCCGATGACCGCCATGACGACGCAGACGGTCAGAAAGGCGCCGACGCCGAGCCGGTCGATCATGAAGCCGCCCGAAAAGCTGCTCAGAAGACCTGCCGCAGACGAGGCAAGCGGCATCAGGGACTGCCCTTTGACCGCATCTTCCGCCGTAGTGTGTTCATGCATATAGGCAACGATGGCCGGGATATATACCGCAAAGCTGACCAGCTGAAACACCATGGCAAACAGAACCGCCGCATAGCTTTTGGCCGTCAGAAGAATGATGTGTTTAACGATATAGCCGATTCCGGCAAACTTCAGAAGCGTGCCGGCAGAGATCTTCCTGCGCACCCGTTCAAACAGAACCATGGCGGGAATCTCGGATGCGGCTGCCACGGACAGTGCAAATCCCATGTTTTCCGTCGTTCCGCCGACATGATTCACGATCTGAAGCAGATACGATCCGCAGGCATTGGAACAGAACAGCAGGCACGTTCCGCCTGCCGTAAGCAGAAGCAGTCTTCCGTGTGTGCGGGCAAATTCGATCAGACTGCCCGGTTTCTGACTTTCTTCGGACGGCGCATCAGAATTGTCCTTTAAAGCACGCGCCGTACTGCGGTTCAGTGATGAAAGCAGCACCAGCATCGCCGCAAGGACCGCAATTGTCATCAGCGGAATCATTGAGATGCCGAAGCGCTGCGTAAGAACACCGAGCAGTGCGCTGAACAGCGAATAGCCAAGCGAGCCCATCGCCCGTGCAACACCGTAATTCATCGTATGCCCTGCCCGCTCGAGAAAGAAATTCATTTCATTGATCAGCGGCTGCATGATTGTCTGCAGGATATAGCAGAGCACATAGAATACAAACAGCGCCGTTCCGTTTTCCTGCACTGCCAGCAGTCCGCCGAGACAAAGGATCAGCAGTCCGCACAGAACGGAAGTGATCATTGCGGGCGTCAGCCTGCGGGAACGGTCGGCGATATCCGCCAGCACCGGTTCCAGAATCAGCGATCCGATGCTTCCAAGCGTCATGACGATGCCGACGCGGGATGAGGAAAATCCGTTGGGCAGAAGGAATGCCGAAGAGAAGCTGTAAATGGAAAGATTGGTCATCCAGTAGAAAAACTGGAGGGAGGCATACTGCGCCGGGATCCGGTCTTTCGTCCGGTTCATCGGATACTCTCCCGGATATAGGCTTCCAGTTTCTGTGCCTCTGTGATTTCGGTCGGAGTATCAAATACAATCCGGTATTCAATGCCGTCTGCTTCAAAGATCCATTCCGTGATCTTCCCTTCCGCAAAACCGGTGACTGCGTTGTCTGCGGTTTCTTCCGCCGCTTCATATGCGCCGCCGGCAGCCTGCACTGCTGCCTCCTTGAGCGGAGCGGAGATAATCCGGATTTCTTTCCTGTCCTTTGACAGCGTAATGCATGCCTGTGTCCCGGAAACCCGCTCATAGGAAGCCGTCATATCCTGTGCATACCCGCTCATATCCGGGATGCGGTAGCCGAGTTCTTCGGAAAGTGTTTCCGCACTGAGCACCGCTTCTGCCGGGGCCGCTGCGTCCGTCATTTCCCCTTCCGCTGCGGTCTCCTCCCGTGCTGCGCTGTTTTCCGCCGCAATTGCCGGTGCTGCATCGGGAGCTTTTGAGCGCGGCAGAATCAGAAAAGCGAACAGCGCAAGGCCGCACGCAAAAACCGCCGCCCAGCGCCACCCGGGAACGGTGCGCTTTGCAGGTGTTATATCCGCGGCGAGGACATTGCTTAAGATATCTTCTTTTGCCTCTTCGCTCAGGCGGATCGTTTCGTTGTATTTCCGGTATTTATTCGAAGTCATAACTGTCCCTGAGTATCTCTTTCAGTTTCGATCGTGCACGGAAGAGGTCCGAACGGACGGTTCCCTCCCGCCGTCCGACGATCTCCGCAATTTCGGTTACGGAATAGCCTTCCTGGTAAAACAGATGAATCACCTCGCGGTAGCGCAGCG
>CAMOOA010000209.1 GCA_946621045.1 uncultured Erysipelotrichaceae bacterium | reverse complement strand
AGCAGGGCACTACAACAGACAAAAGTGACATATAAAAAAACCTCCGAAACCGGTTCCTATTATAACGTAAATAATTAATATACACAAAGCACAATGAACGGAAACCGGAAGAGGCAGAACCGGCCGCCTCTTCCTGCGGTCTCTGCCCTGTCGAAGAGGCGCAAAAAAAGGAAGGAACGAATCCTTCCGTGTTATGCCGTATGACTTTATTTTGCCTTGTCCGCAAGTGCCTTCAGCTGGGTCTCCGGCGCAAAACCGACGATCTCACCGGCTTTTTCTCCGTCTTTGAATGCCATCAGAGCAGGAATGGACATGATGCCGTAACGCTGTGCAAGCTCGCCGACCTCATCCACATCGACCTTGACAAACTTCACATCTGTCTCTGTCTCCGAAATCTTTTCAACGACCGGGCCGACCATTTTGCAGGGGCCGCACCATGTCGCAAAGAAATCTACAAATACGGATTTGTTTGCGCTGAGCACCGCATCAAATTCTGCCGCGGAGCTGATCTGTTCAACCATGTGCTTTCATCTCCTTTACAGAAACGATTATTTCATTGACGGTCCGGAAAGGCAACACAAATGCCCCTGTTGTCAAAGAAAAGTACAGCAGCGGATGATATAATTCAGAGAACAGAAGGAACGGAAAACAATAATGAGTGAATTCAGCATGAACAACGGCATCATCTCCGCTGTCATCAGTGAACATGCGGCCGAGATGCACAGCCTGAAGCGCCTCGACAGTCAGGTCGAGTACCTCTGGCAGGGCGATCCTGCATTCTGGGCAGGCCGCAACCCCACCCTCTTTCCGATGGTCGGCTCCACCTGGAACAGGGAGATCCGCCTCAAAGGAAACATCTATCATATGGGCAACCACGGCTTCACAAGGAACAGTGACTTCCGCTGCATTGAACATGATGAATACCATACCGCAATGGAACTCTGCGACAGCGAAGAGACCCTGGCGCAGTATCCCTATCACTTCCGGCTCGTCAATACATATTCGATCGAAAACAATACGCTGGCCGTGCACTGCCGCCTGGAAAACCGGAATGACGAAACCATGCCGTTCAACTTCGGCTTCCATCCTGCATTCAATGTGCCGATGGGCCCGGACGGAAACAGAGAACAGACAAGGATCCTCTTTGATCAGCCCGAGAATGTCAACGGAACCGAAACCGCGGTTCTTGAGCTTGACCCGGAAGCACTCGCGAAAACGATCATTCTTACCGATCCCAAAAGCAGCACCTATACGCTGACTGACGGTGTACGGAAGCTGACTGTCACCGCCCCGGGATTTCCCTGGTGCGCCTTCTGGAGTCCGCACGCACCGTTTGTATGCATCGAGCCGTGGCACAGCCACACCGACTTCGGACCGGCGGATGTCCCCTTTGAACAGCGGGAAGGAACGATCCTTCTTCCGGCCGGCGAAGTATTTGAGACCGGTTATCGCATTACAATCGAATAAGAAGTTACAACATGTTATAATAACGCAGTGCCTTCGAGGCACTGTGTTTTCAGGTTATCCATGACAAAGACGAATAACGGAAATGTAAAGCAGACCCGGAAGAAACGGCGGCTCAAGGCGAGCATCCGCAGAAGCTTCCGTCAGACCCTGATCGTAATCGGATCCGCAGTTATTCTCGGTGCGGCATTTTTGTATATTGCCCTTCTGATCGTCCTTAAGGGCCCTTCCCCGACGTTCTCCAACATGGTCGTTTCCACGATGTGGGAGACCCGCCGCGGCAAGGCCATCGTTCAGGCAATGTTTACGGATGAGGAGATTGAAGCGATTCTGTCCAAGAACTCCGTCGAAAATGCCAATACGATCGCCAATGTCACCAAGGACGACTACAGCGAATACACGATCTCCGAAGACAAGAAGAATACCGTGGACGTCATCGATGTCAGCGGCGGAACCTTCAAGGGAAAGATGATGATCATCTATGACCCCTCCCGTATCCAGCTCGGCGTCAACTCCCTCATGCCCGGCGGCAATACCGGATATTCGGTACAGGATTATGTATCGGAACTCGGCGGTATCGGCGGCATCAACGGCGGCGGCTTTGACGATCCCAACGGCAAGGGCGACGGTTCCATTCCACAGGGCATTGTCATCCACGATTCGCAGATCGTCTTCGGATCCCCGGAGGATTATGAATGCCTGATCGGCTTCAACAATGCCGACCATCTGATCGTCGGCTATATGACCGGAAAGGATGCCCTTGACTGGGGCATGACCGATGCGGTCACCTTCGGTCCCGTACTTGTCTATGACGGCCATGCCTGCGCCATCACCGGAAACGGCGGCGGCCTGAATCCCCGCACGATCATCGGACAGCGGGCAGACGGCGCAGTATTACTGCTGGTCATCGACGGACGGCAGACCTCCTCGATCGGCGCATCGTATGAAGACTGCATCAACATCATGCTGGAACACAACGCGATCGTCGCCGCAAATCTCGACGGCGGATCAAGTTCGGTCATGTATTATAACGGTGAAATCATCAACAACGTAGTTTCAATGAATGGAGAACGGCTGGTACCTACCGCATGGGTCGTCAAGTAAACGTAAAGTTAAAACCGAAGAGAGCATACAGCGAACAGCTGAAGAGCGGAGCGCAGTTTTATTCCGGCCTTCTGCG
>CAMOOA010000208.1 GCA_946621045.1 uncultured Erysipelotrichaceae bacterium | reverse complement strand
GACGTACTGTTCCTCGGCACGGCAGGTCTTGCCAAGGCAGATGAAACAACCGAAAAGAAGTTCTTTGAGGAGACTGTCGCAAAGGTGCAGCCGAAGCTTGTCATTCCGCTGCACTGGGATAATTTCTTCTCCCGGCTTGACCAGCCCGCAACCGGCATGATTCCGTTCGTGGAACATACCGAGGTCGCATTCTTCAAACTCGCACGCTATTGCGAAGCACATGACATCAGCCTGCTTGTGCAGATTCCGCGCACCAGCATCGAGATCTGACAGACAGAATTCCTGCATAAAGCAGGAGAAAGTTAATTATCATGATTAAATTCGGCATCCCGGACGCAAAGAAAAGCCGCGTTATCATCAGCACCGACGCAAAGAACGAAGTCGACGATCAGTTTGCGATCGTACAGGCCGCGCTGTCCGAGTCCATGGACATCAAAGCATTCATTGCGGCGCACTTCGGAACGGAAAAGTCCCCCACCAGCATGCTCGACAGCTATGAGGAAATCATGCATGTCCTGAAACTGATGGACATGGAAAACACATTCAATGTCCTGCACGGCGGCGAACGCGCCATGACATCGGAGACGGACCTCGTGGAATCGGAAGGCGCCCGCTTCATCGTCGAAGAGGCAATGAAGGACGATGAAAGGCCGCTGTACATCGCCTTCCTCGGGCCGCTCACCGATATGGCCGCAGCCCTCCTCATGGAGCCGCGCATTGCGGAAAAGAATGTCACCGTCATCTGGATCGGCGGCCGCGACTGGCCCTCCGGCGGATGGGAGTACAACCTGCAGAATGACATCAGCTCCGCAAATGTCGTCTTCAAATCCAGTGTCCGCCTGTGGCAGGTCCCGCGCAATGTGTACCGGATGATGCCGGTATCCTTTGCGGAGATGTATGACAAGGTATATCCATGCGGTGAACTCGGAAAATATCTGGTGGAAAATGTCGTAGCCTTCAATAACGAGGGCATCGAACGCCCGAAGGAACACCGCGGACTCGGCGACTCCCCGGCGATCGGCATCATTCTGTTCAATGACTGCGGCGAATGGGAATACAGACCCGCCCCGGTTTTTGATGAACAGATGAACTATGTCCATACCGGACAGTACCGTCCGATCCGCGTATACAGAAACATCGACAACCGCTTCATTCTGGAAGATCTCTTCGCAAAGATCCGGCACATGAATGACTGACAGACGCAGCGCATGCGCAGAATGCATGCATACCGCAGAACGGAAAACGGAGGTTCAGCTGTGAAACAGATTTTACTTAAAGACGGAACCGCTCTGCCGTGCGTCGGCCAGGGCACGTGGTTTGTCGGTGAACATGAATCGAAGCGCGCATCGGAAATCGAGGCGCTGCGCCGGGGTATTGAACATGACATGACCCTGATCGATACCGCGGAGATGTACGGCGAAGGCGCTTCCGAAGAACTGGTCGGCGAGGCGATTGCGCCGTATGAGAGGGAGAACCTCTTTCTCGTATCCAAGGTATATCCCTGGAATGCCGGAAGAGCTCACATCTTTGACAGCTGCGAACAGTCTCTGAAGCGGCTCGGGACATCCTACCTTGACCTGTATCTTCTCCACTGGCGCGGCAGTGTTCCGCTTGCGGAAACCGTGTCATGCATGGAGGAACTGGTACGTAACGGCATGATCCGCCGCTGGGGTGTCTCCAACTTCGATACCGACGATATGGAAGAACTGTACGGCATCAGATACGGAGATCACTGTCAGACCGATCAGGTGCTGTATCACCTCGGAAGCCGGGGAACCGAGCTGGAGCTTCAGCCCTGGCTGAAGGAACATGACACGCCGTTAATGGCCTACTGTCCGCTCGGACAGGGCGGCACCCTCCGGTCCGGCATGACGAAGAACCCGGTTCTGAAACGAATTGCGGATGATCATCAGGCCAGTGTGTTCCAGATCCTTCTGGCATTTGTCCTGCGCAGCGGCAATGTCTTTGCCATTCCGAAGGCCGGTACGGCAGCCCACGTTCAGGCCAACCGGGAAGCTGCGGACATTGTTCTCTCCGGGGAGGAGATCAGGCAGCTTGAACAGGCATTCCCGGCGCCAAAACATCCGGCCGGACTTGATGTGGTTTAAGTGCCGGGCTATATTCGGCTCTTACGAATTCCAGGCAGAGATAACGCCGTGCCTGCGCGTTATCTCTTTTCTGATTCCGGCGGAATCTTTTTTCAGTGAACGGATATATTAGAGTACAATTTAGCGTACAGGGAAAAATTTATGAAGATTACAGACAAAAACTGATCCGCAGAGTGCAGATCCTCGATATTACGATGATGTGTCTTCTTTACATCATCCAGGCATGCATCTTCGGATATGTGATGAGCTACCTTACCGACAAGGGATTAACGACCGGACAGATCGGCTTTCTGTCCGCCGTCTTCGGCGCACTGGCCGCCTTTCTTCAGCCGGTGCTCGGCCGGATCTCGGACCGGTCCCGCTACTTTGACTGGAAGAAACAGCTCTTTATCATTTCCATCTCCATCGAAATGATTGCGGTACTCATTCTGATCTTTCCGGCAAAGAGTCCGTCCGCCATTCTTTTCGGACTCTTCCTTGTCGGCATCAACTGCATGAACCCGTTTGTCTTTGCGTCTCCGTTCTACTATGAGCGCTTCGG
>CAMOOA010000207.1 GCA_946621045.1 uncultured Erysipelotrichaceae bacterium | reverse complement strand
AGTTTGGGCATACGGTTTCCTGTTTCAGTTCATATCCGCAGTTTAAGCATTTCATAGCATTGAATTCCTTTCAGTGTTTCAGTATCATCGGGTGAATCGTTACGGAGGCAGCTTTCGCATCTTCACCGCCGGCGAGCTGATCAATCATATAGTCCATGGATTTCTGAAAGATCCGTTCGGAAAGCTGCTGTTCAAAGGATTCTGCGGTATCAGCCTCAATGGCTGTGATGTTCTGCAGAACCGCATCCGCAATCCGTTCTGAGACGGATTTCTTTTTTGTAATCGCAAGTGCGGCGAGCCGTACCGGACGTTCCAGGCAGTCCAGCAGGATTCCGTACGCTGTGCTCTCCCCATGCTTTGCGTCCTTCAGAAGCTGTATCGGGGATTTCTGCGGCGTACCGCAGACCGGACAGAAGTTCTGAGCGGGATCTGTCAGTGCGCCGCAGGTGCCGCACACTGCCGTCCTGATTTCTTCAGGCACATTCGCATTCTGTTTCACGGCTGTTTCTCCTGAAGTGTGCTTTATCCGGAACCGGGTTTCTGCCGGTTCGGGCGTACTGTTAATTCTGTTATTCTGTATGACATTTCCGCATACCTCCTGTATTGCGGAGACAGTAAGCGGAGCGGATGCAGGGAAATATTAATACAAGTATATACCCTGCAGTCTGTCCTCCGGTTTCCGTTTTATCTCCTGCACTATACAGACGGAACAGAACTGCGGAATTAAAAAAATAAGAGAATATTTTTCCCAAAGAAGAAAAAACATGCCGGCAGAACCGGCATGTGCGATGTGAACCATCTGGTTTGGGTATGAATCAGAAGTGACGGCCGCCGCTGGAATGCGAGAAGCCGCTGCTGTGGTAGCTGTGTCCGCTGCCGGAGGAACCGCCTCCGCCCCCGGAATCACGGTGCACATGGGTGACCGTGCGGGTCTTGTGGGTAAAGTGTTCCTGGGATACCGTGATACGGACACCGTTATTGATGATATACCGGTCTGCGTTTTTGGCGATGCCGGTATTTTTGTTTTTGCCTTTCATCACAAAGACGGAGATTCCGCCGAGTGCTGCGCTGATCGCGCCGGCAAACGGAAGCGTTCCGAGCCACCGGCGTCTGCGCTGGGCAGGAGAGTAGCTCACTGTGGCCGGATCGACCGTCGGATCGGTATACTGCGGCACATAATACGTGTATCCGCTCTGTGTAAGCATGTTGTCGCACTCGCGGATAAACGCATCGGCGCATCCGTTCCAGTTGCCCGCACTCAGATAGTCATAGGCAATGTCATTGAGGCGGTCGAGCTTGGATTCGGTAAATACGCCGGACGCCGCGCCGTAGGCAATCGCATCGAAGAACGAGTCACCGTGGGAAATCGCAAGCAGGACACCGCTTGCGCCATCCTTGTTGCCGCGGTCATAACCGAGGTCGTAATTCATGAAGATGCCTTCCGCAAACTCATCTTCACTGTATCCGTGCATGTCTTTTGTGATGATCACATAGACACCGCATTCCTGACGGAGGGAGATTTCCTCTGCCAGACTGTTCAGGGCAAGCAGCTGATCGTTTGTGAGCATGCCAGCTTCATCGATGACATAGGCTTCTGCGGCATTTGCCGGCATCCGGAAGCCCAGCAGCATCATCACCAGCGAAAGGACTGCGGCAAGGGAGAACCATTTCAGCTTTCTCATCAGAATCTTCCTCCCGCAAAGTAGAGACCGATTGCGGAGAGCGCAAACAGTCCGAGAGCGATCTTCAGGAACCAGCTGACCATCAGCGCCTTGTCTGTCGGCATGTCGCCGGCGATCTTACCGGACTGGCCGTTGACCGCAAACAGATAGTTGTCGCCGTTCCAGGTTGTGCATAGCAGCCATACCGGCAGGAATGCATAGGCAGCTGCGCCGTCAATGCGGCGGATGTTTACGGATGCGGGGACCACACTGGTGTAACCGTGCACCGTATTGGAAATGGAAGTGACCGTGGAATTGGTCATGCGCATATCCGCACGCTTGCGGTCTTCTTCCTCGTCCACGTCATAGCTGTCGGCGAGATAGCCTGCCATGTACATGGTGTCGAAATCAACGAGCTTGGAATAGTCAAACGGTTCGATGGCATCCATATACGCATCCGGCATTTTGCTGGAGGCATCGGCAGGAACTCCCGAGAAGGAAACTGTGCCCCGCCGGATAATGTTGTAGTGACTCGTCTCGGTGATGATGTCATCCCCGTGGGAGAACTGCTGGACGCGCTGACCCGTAAACGTCATATCCGCTTCCATTACGCCGTTGTACAGCCAGAAGGGAACGTACACGCCTTTGACTTCCTGTATGTGGTTCTGTGATTTGAATGCCCTCGGCAGCATCGGCTTGCCTTTGTAGAATTCCGTCAGGATTTCCACTGCCCTGTCCTTGTCCAGCTGGAAGGGCAGAAGAAACTGCGGTTTCTTGGTCACAAACTGTCCTGCGACAACCGTCGGGTTATTGCAGTAGGGGCAGATCGTAACCGCGGTATTTTCATCCGCAATGAGCTGCGCACCGCAGGACGGGCAGCTGTAGGCACGCATGTGCGCTGCCTCTTCTGCGCTCCAGTCGCCGGTGTCAGTTTTCCATTGGGTATCGGTTCCGCCGGAAGCCGCCGCAAGTTCAGAAGGACGGTAAAAC
>CAMOOA010000206.1 GCA_946621045.1 uncultured Erysipelotrichaceae bacterium | reverse complement strand
GCCGCAAAAAAAGACGGTCAGGCATGTTCCTGGTCCGCCTGTCCAAGCAGAAGCTCAAGTTCTTCCACCGTAAACGGTTCGAGCAGTGAGTCCGCCGCATCAAAATACGACACTTTATGACTGGGAAGCCTGCTTCTAAAGACGCCGAACGGAAGCTGGCCGATGACCTTTCTGCTGGAATCATCCACAAGTTCCACCAGCCATTCGGAAATCGTATAGCGCGGCCGTCCAGTTTCAAGATCATAGAAGCGGATCGGCAGTTCTTCGTGGTCCGGAAGGATCACCGTTGTGCCGGAAGGCATGGAAAATACCGCCCGGTATTCCTGATCGGCATGCTTTTCTTCGATCCGCGCTTCGGAGAAATACGCATCCAGGGCCTGGGATTCATGCATCCAGTCGCGGAATGCCGACGCATCGACACCCGCCCACATGCGGTCTGCCTCTTTTTCTCCGGCAACCAGACGATGAAACACACAGCCGATGGAGATCCGGCCCGGCGGCTCATTGAGCACATTGCCCATCATTTCATGAAGCAGCTTCAGATTATATACGCGATAACTTTCGCGGATCCGGTGATATTCCTTCGGCATAAACGGCTTGTCATTGATCAGCACCTCGCTGATATCCTGCCGTGCAAGTCTTGCGCTCATGCGGAAAAAGTCATCCAGTTCTTCTTCACTGGACGGAAGATTCAGGCACAGTTCCGTAAAACGAACATCCCTGTCATCCCAGCGGATCTGAATTCCGCGCCCGATCCGTTCCGGACGGTAGACAACAGTAAAACCTTCGCCGCTGTCTCCCGGACGGAATCTGCCGTTGATGACTCCGCCGGATTTCATTCCCTCCAGCATAATCATCTTCGGTGTCACGACCTTCGGAAAAATTGACCGGCGGTGTACGGTAACTCTGATCATCAGTGCGTCGCTGCTGCTCATATCATCCTCAAAAGCATGTTTATAGTAGCATGAAGTATTAAAAATGCAACGGATCAGGAGTCCCTGTCCGCCGCATCAAGCAGTTTCTGTTCTTCTTTTGTCAGGGTGTGCGCCGCAAAAAGGTCCGGGCGTATCATCCGCGTCCGGCACAGCGACTGGGTCAGACGCCACTTCCGGATGTTTTCATGGTGTCCCGAAAGCAGCACCTCCGGCACCTTTCTGCCTTCGTAATCCGCCGGCTGCGTATACTGCGGATACTCCAGCAGACCGTTCTCATACGACTCCTCCGCAATGCTGTCTTCTTTGATCACACCCGGCAGAAGACGGATCACGGAATCCGCAATTACCATGGCGCCGAGTTCTCCGCCGGTGAGCACATAATCGCCGATGGAAATCTGTTCATCACACGCTTCGGCGATCCGCTCGTCCACCCCTTCATAATGCCCGCACAGCAGTATAAGATGCGGCACGGCCGCAAGTTCATGCGCCTTCTTCTGGGTATACGGCGTTCCCGATGCGCTGAGCAGCACGACCCGGCTTTCCGGCGTCCGCACGGACGCAAGCGCATCAAATACCGGCTGGCATTTCATGACCATTCCGGCACCGCCGCCGAACGGAGTGTCATCGACATGACGGTGCGTATCCTTCGCAAAGTCGCGGATCTGCAGAAGATCCGCTTCCACAATGCCGCGTTCCACGCTGCGTCCTACAATGCTTGTTGAAAAAAAGCCTTCAAACTGTTCCGGAAACAGCGTGAGCACCGAGATTCTCATAACAGTCCCTCGATCACGTGGATCGTGATCACTTTGACGTCAAGGTCCACATTCTTCACAAATGCCGGCACATTCGGAATCAGTGCATCGCTGTTATTCTCGCGTTTTACGCGCAGATTGTCCTGCGCGCCGTTGGTTTCCTCAACCGCAATCACTTCCCCGATATGACGTCCGTCTTCATCCTGCACAAGCAGACCGATCAGCTGATCGTAATAGTATTCCCCTTCGGGAAGCTCATGGCGGTCATGTTCATCGACACAGACCGTATATCCCTTGAACGGTTCTGCCGCGTTGATGTCTTCCAGTTCTTCAAAGGAAACAAGCGCAAACCCCTTGTGCGGCCGGTAGCTGCGCACGGTAAATGAACGGATTTCATCATCCCGGACGAGATAGATTCTGTTTCCGGGCTGATAGCGGATCTCATCAAAATCCGACCAGCTTTCAATCTTCAGTTCTCCCTTCAGGCCGTGTGTATTCACAGCCCGGCCTATTTCGATATATGCCATGTTTCCTCCCGGTATCTGCATTATAGCAGAGAAACAAAGAGAGCCCGCAGCGCTGTCACTGTGTGCTCTCCTGAAATTCAGTCGATTTCCTCGAACTTGATTGTCACCTTTTTGTCATCGGTATGTGACGCAACCGACATCACCTGGCGCAGTGCAGATGCCATGGATCCTCTGCGGCCAATCAGACGCGCAATATCATCATTCTTTGCATAGACATGAAGAACGACTTCACGCGCGCTGTCACTCGGCATTTCCTTGACGGAAAGAGACTCCTTGTCTTCTACCATCGGGCTGACCAGGTCAAGAAGAACCTTATCCAGCTCTGCCATGTCGTATTACTTCTTCTCTTTTCCGACATTCTTTTCATCATTGAATTTCTTCATGATGCCCTGACGGGAAAGAATGTTGCGGACAGTTTCGGAAGGCTGTGCGCCCTTCTTCATCCAGTCGATTGCCTTTTC
>CAMOOA010000205.1 GCA_946621045.1 uncultured Erysipelotrichaceae bacterium | reverse complement strand
GCACGGAGGCTTAGCTCAGCTGGGAGAGCGCACCCTTCACAGGGGTGATGTCGCAGGTTCGAGTCCTGTAGCCTCCACTTAAAACACCGGTCTGTGAGAACACAAGCCGGTGTTTTTTAGATATTCATTCTGCGTTTGCGACAAGAATCTCATCCAGCGGAACATCCCACGGATCCGTATCAATGGAATCAACACGCTGTTCCGGATAGGCAATGCCTGCCTTATACATCCCTGTCTCAAGCACGGAGTCATAATAGCCCCTGCCGTAACCGGTGCGCTGATTTCTGCGGTCGAAGGATGACAGCGGCACAAACATCAGATCGATTTCCGAACAGTCAACCGCCTCTTCTTTCAAAGGTTCCAGTACACCGAACGTTCCCGGATGAAGATCCTGCATGGATGTGATCCGGTGAAATGTCAGGGTATTCCCTTCCACCAGCGGAACCGCCACAGGCTTGTGCTGTTCAAAGCACCAGGATAGAAACGCAAGCGTATCTGCCTCATCCTTCATCGATACATAACATCCGATCAGTCTGCGGTTTTCCGCAAGCTGTTTCATCTGACGCAGAAGATCGCCATTATACTGTTTTCTGCGGTATGCAGGTATGCCTGCGCGGGCAGACAGACCGATACTGCGCGCAGTCTTCTTGTCCATCAGCCGATGGATCCGCTCATATCAATCTTGAGCAGCTGGTTCAGTTCTACCGCGTATTCCATCGGAAGCTCACGGGTAAACGGCTCCAGGAAGCCCATGACGATCATTTCCGTTGCCTGTTCTTCACTGAGACCGCGGCTCATCAGATAGAAGAGCTCCTCTTCCGAAATCTTGGAGACCTTCGCTTCATGCTCGATCACGGAAGTATTGTTTTCATTGATGTTCAGCGGAATGGTATCCGATTTGGAACGGTCATCGAGAATCAGCGTATCACATTCGATCTTGGCACGGGACCAGTCTGCCTTAGGCGTAAAGCGAATCCAGTCACGGAAGTTGGTGACGCCGCCGTTGCGGGAAATCGACTTCGAGATGATGGAGCTGCTTGTATGAGGCGCAAGATGAATCATCTTTGCGCCGGTATCCTGAAACTGGTTCTGCGAACCGACCGCAATCGAGATGCACATGCCGTGGGCATACTCGCCCGCAAGAATGCATGCCGGATATTTCATGGAGATACGGGAACCGATATTTCCGTCGATCCACTCCATGGTTCCGCCGGCTTCGACGCGGGCCCGTTTTGTGACAAGGTTGAGGATGTTGGAACTCCAGTTCTGCACACTGGAATAGCGGCATTTTGCATTTTTGCCGACAAATACCTCAACAACTGCCGCATGCATGGAATCCTTGGAATACTGCGGCGCCGTGCAGCCTTCGACATAGGAACATTCCGCTCCGTCATCTACAATGATGATCGAGCGTTCAAACTGTCCCATCGATTCGGAATTGATCCGGAAATATGACTGAAGCGGCTTTTCCAGTTTTACGCCGGGGGGAACATAGATAAAGCTTCCTCCCGACCAGACTGCAGAGTTCAGTGCCGCAAGCTTGTTGTCAGATGCCGGCACAATGGTCGCAAAATACTTCCGGAAGATTTCCGGATATTCCCGCAGACCGCTGTCGATATCCAGGAAGATGACGCCTTTCGACTGCACTTCCTCCAGCATGTTGTGATAAACCGCTTCCGACTCGTACTGGGTCGTGACACCGGCAAGGTACTTCCGTTCCGCTTCCGGGATACCGAGTTTCTCAAAGGTGTTCTTTACTTCTTCCGGCACATCATCCCAGCTGCGTTCCGCTTCTTCACTGACACGCTTGTAATAGGTAAAATCCTGGAAATCGATTTCGGACAGATCCGGTCCCCATTCGGGCATCGGCATCTCTTCGAACTGATGATAGGATTTCACACGGAATTCCGTCATCCATTCCGGTTCCTGCTTGATTCTGCTGATCGTACGGACAACTTCTTCATTGATCCCTTTACCGGTGTCAAAGATACTGATGTCCTTATCAGAGAATCCGTATTTGTATTCATCCTGGGCGGCAAGAATTTCCCGGTTATTGGATTCACTCATTGTTCGCCCTCACTTTCCGCAATCATCTGTTTCATTGCATTCCATCCGATGGTGGCACACTTGATCCGGTTCGCCTGACGGTACACATTTTTCATCGCAACCGCCTCTTCCAGTTTCGAAGCGTCATATTCCTTTCCGTCCACCATATTCATATATTCATTGATCAGCGCGGATGCTTCTTCGACGGTTTTGCCTTTCAGAAGATCCGACATGATCGATGTGCTGGCAGTGGAAATTGTGCATGCGACACCGTCAAACCGGATGTCTCTGATCACGCCGTCTTCAATGTCCGCCTGCACGGTGATGTCATCGATGCAGCTTTCGCTGGACATATGTGCCCTGCGGTAACGCATGTCATCCACAAGGCTGTGATTGTGCGGATATTTATAATGATCCATGATCAGTTCACGGAGAACCATCGGATCATCCAGCAGATTTTCATATTCACTCATATGTCTGTCATCTCCTCAGAAGAAAATACCGACCGCATTTTCCAGTGAAATCTCGGAACATGCCTTTACACAGCGGTCCACTTCTTCTTTTGTGTTGTAAAAATAAAGCGATGCACGGATCGTACTGTCCGTACCGATAATCTCATGCAGGATCTT
>CAMOOA010000204.1 GCA_946621045.1 uncultured Erysipelotrichaceae bacterium | reverse complement strand
TGTATGAGGCTTACAAGGAATATCAGTATGGAATCTACAGCGCCTGACAGGATTGTTATTGCTTATCAACATTTTCGGTGAGAATAGCCTTTTGAAAAACTATTTTTAAATTTTTTTCCGTGATCGGCAGAAAACATGCCGGGAAGGATTCCGGCGGAAGAATGAGGCAAAATGACGGACAGTAACGGGAAAATGCAAGCGTTTTGACGGGCAGACCGGTCTGCCGCCTTTAACAAACAGGGTGGTTTTCTTATATAATTTATTACGTTTATGAAAAGAAATAAGAGTTCTGTTTCGCAGAAGACATACAGTCTGAAAGTTGCGTCGATGATTGCGGCGCTGCTGGTTTTTGATACGGCTGTGCTCGGGCTGGGTATCCGGCGTGCCGGGAGTACGGAAACAAGAGTGGATCCTGTTGAACCGGTCGTTGAAACAACGCCGGTCCCGACTGCGGTACCGACCCCGGAAGCCTCCGCAACCCCGGAGCCGACCCCGGAACCGATCACGGTGTATACTTCACTGCTTAATATTCCGCATGATCGGACCGGGTATAAAGCGGAGAATCCCGATGATGGATTCACCAGCGAATGGGGCGCTTCCTTTGAGGAACCGGCATACCTTGATACGGCCAATACATTTGAGACCATCGTGGCCAATGTCGGATCCACCGGCACATCGATCACCTCGGCCGCGGTCAGCCGGTGGGGGATTCCGCTCGAATCCGGAAAAACCTATACACTGTTTCTCAACGCAGCATCTTCACTTCCGCGGAAGATACAGGTGCGCGCCTATAACGGTGATACCGGGAAAGGGTTTGGCTCGACATCGCTTTCCCTGACGCAGGATCTGCAGTACTTTGAGTGGACATTTTCCGTACCTGCCGGTGCAGGCGGATATAACGGGGTTATTTCCTTTGACCTCGGAAACAACGGAATCACGGATGCCCATACCGTTACGGTTCATGCGCTCCGCCTGATCGGTCAGGATGACAACAAGGCGGTCCGGGTCAACCAGCTCGGTTACCTGACAACCGAACAGAAGCGCTGTACGTTTATCTACAGCTGCGGCGATCTGTTTGATGTGGTGAATGCGGAAACCAACGCGATCGTATATACCGGCGCAATCGTGCACCGGACGGAAGACATGTATGCAGGGGAAACAAATTATTACGGGGATTTCACCAATCTGCAGGTTCCCGGAACATACTTTATCCGTGCGCAGAACGGGCTTGTCTCCCAGCCGTTTGTGATCAACGGCGATCCGTATTCGGTTCTCCAGAAGTCTGCGATCCGCATGCTGAGCTATCAGCGCTGCGGCTCGGAACTCGGCGAGTGGGCAGGTGCGGCGGCACATTCCGTCTGTCATGCGGCGGATGCGAATTTCTATCTGACGGACATGTGGGTGAATGTGACCGGCGGCTGGCATGACGCAGGCGATTTCGGGCGTTATGTTTCAACCGGTACGAAGGCGGTCAATGACCTGATGATGGCATATCTCACCGCACCGGATGAATTTACCGATGATATCGGCGGACCGGACAGCGGAAACGGGACGGCGGATATTCTGGATGAAGCACGGTATGAAATGGAATGGCTTCTGAAGATGCAGATGGAAGACGGCAGTGTCTTCAGCAAGGCAACGTCGTCCGGATTCCCGGATGATTTCACCACCCCGGAGGCAGACAGCCTGCCGATAATTCTGTTTGCGCCGGATACCGTCTCGACGGCGGATGCGGAAGGAAGTTTTGCGATTGCGGCAATGGCATTCCGTGAAACGGATTCCGCCTTTGCGGAACGTTGTCTTGAGGCCGCGCGGAAAGCGGATAAATATCTTTCCGGGCACAGAGACTACTCGCTGACATTCAACCCGCCGGGCGTTACTGCGGGACAGTATCTTGATGATTCCGACCGCGATGCCCGCTTTACTGCCAAGATGGCAATGTATGCGGCAACCGGAGAGAAGGGGTTCTTGGAAGACGCCCGTGATCTTTACAACGAGGACCGGACGGCGGTGATCAACTCGGTTTCCTGGAAGAACAACGGGGTCTTCGGCGCCTATCTCTTCCTGACCAGTCCGAACGGACAGACGGATGATCCGGAATTCTATGAGACCATGATGACTGAACTGAAGGAAATCGCAGAGCATCTGTGCGGCCTTGCGAACAGTTCTGCATACAATGTGGCGAATACCCTGTATGAGTGGGGCAGCAATTCCTATGTCGCAAACAGCGGAATTATTCTGGCAATGGCATATGACATGACCGGCACTCAGAAATACCTGCAGACCGCGATTGAACAGCTGAATTACATTCTCGGAAAGAACTGCATGGATTACTGCTTTGTCTCGGGATTCGGATCCCGCAGTCCGAAGAATCAGCACAACCGCCTTACGATTGCCAGAAAGACCATGATCGAAGGCGCGCTGTCCGGCGGACCGGATGCCTCGCGGGAAGATGACATCATGGAGGCAATGGCCTGGGAAACACCGCCCGCAAAGATGTATGTGGATGACTACCGCAGCTATTCCACCAATGAAGTGGCTGTCTATTACAACTCCGCACTGGTCTATCTGATCGCGGCAGTTGAATAATCGCGAACGGGCAGATCTGCACATCCCTGCAGACTGCCCGAACGCAATGATTCAAATCATTGTTGAAAAGATTTCATCTCTGTTATAAAATGATTTGGCATTGATGGA
>CAMOOA010000203.1 GCA_946621045.1 uncultured Erysipelotrichaceae bacterium | reverse complement strand
GAAAATATCCCAGCATGATCACAAAGGAAGGCCAGCAGTTGAGCACCAGCGGCATGCTGAGAAACAGAATCACCGTCGCAAAATACATCGGATGCCGCACGACTCCGTACAGCCCGGTATCCACCACCTTCTGTCCTTCCTGCACTTCAACGGTGCGCGACAGATACTGATTTTCCCGCAGCACTTCCGCGAATAACAGATAACCAAGCAGAAAGATCACACTCGCCGCATACGGCATCCATGCCGGAAGCGTTGTCCAGTGAAAGCGTTCGTTGAGTCCCGCAAGGACAAACGCCGCGATGAACATCAGCCCGCTGTATCCGATGACCTGTTTCTGTTCCGTTTCCTTCTCATCGACCGACAGACGGCTGCGCAGAAGATCCGGCGCTTTGTAATACATCACGATTCCCGCTCCCAGCATAGGCACAAACAGAATCGCCATCATCAGCCATCCGTGAAACCACGTGAATGATCCTGCCGGCACAAACAGCAGAAGGCCCATCAGAACAACACCCGAAAAGTACCGGATCAGCGCTTTTTTCAGAAGTCCCCGTTCCATATGCCTTACCTCAGATTCATAATGAATGCTTCAAAGTTCTCCGCAAGGGGAATGATCGCATAATCCGCTTCCTGGTTCACACAGACAACGGAAGGTTCTCCCTGCGGCCCGCATGCACGGTAGTCCAGAAATACCATCTCATGTCCTGCCGAAGGCGTATCACATACCGCTACGCCGATCGGAGGGTATTCCCACTCTTCGATCCAGAACTGACTGCCGAATTTCCCGCAGAGTGAATATTTTTCATAGCCGATTCCCATGATCGAAGAAATGTAAAAGCAGTCGTCCGGGTCATCACTCCACGGAAATGCACATTTCTTCACATATCCGCCGTTGCGCTGCTTCATCAGCTGAATATAGGATGCGGGAAGTTTATACCCGAGTCTGTTTTCTGTTTCTTTAATCAGTGCCTCATCCGGCGGATTCATTTCAAAGCCGTCTTCGGATCCGGCCGCCGTTTCCCAGAAATCCGAAAAATCATATCCGTCAAACATTTCTGTTCCTCACAACGAAACTGCTGTTCTCTTATATTATAATCTGCCTCAGTACTTCTTCTTTTTCAGCTCTTCCCAGTCATAACCAAGGTCCAGAGGCGAATCGCCGGTCACATACGTGTCTCCGTTTTTGTACGCATGGTCATTGTAAGTACGGATGACATGTTCATCTCCGTACCGATCCGTAAACCTGGTATCCCCGCGAATCGTATCACTCCAGATCTCGCGGTTTTTTGCCTGTGTTTTCTGCCGGTTCTCCCAGGCAGATTTCCGGATCTCACTGATCTCCCGATAAGTATTCCGGATCTGATCCTGCGCCTGTTTATGACGCCGTCTCTGTTCTTCATCCGCCGCGCGCTGCTGTTCCTTCCGGGCACGTTCCTCCCTGCCGGCCTGTTCTTCGGCCTCCCGTTTCTTCCGGTTTGCGTCATCGCATTTCTTCTGTTTTTCATTGACGCGTTCACGCATCTGTTCAGTCAGAAGCACGTCATGACGCACTGCCGGCTGGAAGACCTCCTGCACCGTTTTCGCAAACACCTCTTCCCGGCAGTCCAGAAGAAGCCGGGATTCAATCCGCCAGTCTCTGTAATGCGAATAGGTATAAATCCACTCCTGCAGTGAATCGTCATATCTTGCGTTCGCAAACCGTTCCATCATCTGTTTTGCCATCGGTGCCGTGAACGGATCATTCAGCGCCCGGGTGACCGTATCCGGCATCGGAGACCAGTACGCGTATTCTGCGCTGCGCACGATCAGAGAATAAACCCGCCTGCGTGCAGTCTGCTCTCTGACATAGGAATACTGCCGCTGCAGTCCTTCGCAGTAGATCTCACCGAGTGCAGTATACGCATCATTTCCCGCTTTGCGTTCCGCCTGTCTGCGGTAATACTCCATCTGGCGGGGATTTGTACTCCATGGCGCCTCACTTACAACAGAAACATCCGTGCATGTCTTCAGGTCCCTTGAGGCGACGAAGTCGATAAACTGCCCGGCTGTCATGAACGGACGATGCAGATTGCCGTAACTGTCATAACCGCTCTTCCGGGGTTTAAGAAAATCGTCCCGGTAATGAAACGGCGACTGCCAGCTGATCCGTGCCCTGCGGTCAGGAGAAATAAAGGTAACCAGCGTATAGTCCGGTACTCCGTAACCGGTCTGAACATTGGAATTAACTGTCACTTCCGTTGTCCAGTCTTCCGGCAGACAGATTGTGATCAGCGGGAATCCCGCAGAATCATAGATGGTTCTGACACCTGCGTCCATGGATCATTCCTCCGTTTTCACTCTGCATTTCACACACAGATCCTATTATGCACTCCGTCAATCCGCCGGCTGTCCTGCCGGTGAAGGGATTGCAGTCTCTGACTCCTGCAGTTCTTTTTTTCAGTACATCATAAGAAAGTGATTTCTGTAAATATCCTGTTTCGGCAGTATCGTCCGAAACCGGCAGGACCGCTATAATATAGACATGCGCATTCGAATTCTTACCATCTTTCCGGATCAGTTTGAGAGTTTTCTCCGGCATCCTCTGACAGCCCGGGCAGCTGAACGCGGGCTGCTGGATCTTGAAATCATTGATCTGAAAGATTACGCGGACGGAAGCTTCCGCCATATTGATGACAGTCCCTACGGCGGCGGTGCCGGAA
>CAMOOA010000202.1 GCA_946621045.1 uncultured Erysipelotrichaceae bacterium | reverse complement strand
GCCCCAGCGGTGATTCACCGTCTTCGGCATACAGCACCAGACCTCCCGCGACCGCGGCGCCGTCAGAAATGCGGACGCGGTTTCAAATTCCGGCGCAATGGAAGAAAACAGGAGCGCCATCATTCCGCCGACGATCGTCGTGCCGTACATGAAGGAAAGCAGCCGTTTTTTCCAGACCGGGCTGGATACGATCAGTTCCAGAAACATGAATACGATCTGCAGGGAACAGAGTTCAAACGGCAGATGTTCCCGTTCTATATACGGCGCAAAGGCACCGGTTCCCCGGTAGATCAGCACACCGTTTTCCACCGCCGGCTCCACAACGGGAATAATCCGGATCACCGTCAGGATCTTCGCCGCCTCAAAAAACAGCGACAGGAGAAAGCAGAGCTGAATCAGCTTCTCAACGGGCGGTCTGTATCTGCGGCACATAGATACGCCGAAGATGATCAGAACCAGGCTGATTCCGATAAATATAAGGTGTCCCGTACTGTACATGATGAGTCCCCTCTTACCGAAACCGGCAGTCTATAATATTATGCGAAGAGATATTCTGTAAGTAACGGACATCTATCCATCGGACAGGCAGAAATGAGCTATCAGACACAGAACAGACCGGAATCCCGGACATCATTTGAAGAGGAACCCGGACAGACCGCCGCTTCCTCCGGAAAGACCAAATCGCAGCTATCGAATACCCTGCGCATTCTCGCAGTGATTCTGATCAGCATGCTGTGTTTCTCCGCCGGCGTTTTTCTGCGTACCCGGACAGGCGATCCGTTCCGCATCGCTGCCGATCCGGGCAGACTGCCCCTTACGGAATACGTGCTGCGGGACTGCAGCACCAAGGAGCCGGTTCAGGAATACCGCGTGAGCGGCTTCCGCGACACTTACACCTTTACCTTCAGCATTTATGATTACGAAACATCCCGCGGCATTAAGATCGGGAGCTCCTGGAATGACTTCGTGGAAGCTTACGGGGACGTATATATTTATGAGGCATCCAGCGGAGACACCCTCATTCATCCGGACACTCCGCTTACCCTGCAGGAGTTTCACGATACCTATGTGAAAAGCGGACAGATGGACCCGGCGGCTGCCGACCTTGAGATCACCTTCATGACCGGCACGGACGGCAGACACCTGTATTACACGGACGGCGATATGCTGAGGGCGAAGAACAACTATGAACATATGCCGGGGATTTTCAAACCGGTTCTGGAAGAGGATGAACGCCCTTCCCGCTTCTGGCTGGAGTTCTCCTTTGTGCCGAAGGACGGAGGCACGCTTGACTTCATCTACTCCGGACAGTATCCGCAGTACTGAACCGCATCCCGATAACGGGATGTTTTTTTTATGATGCGGCGTTGTTTTTTCTTTAAAATTATTATTAAGTATTTTTTTGATTTCTTTTCGGAGGACAGCGAATGAGAATTCCGATTCAGATACAGATGACCGCAGGCGAGAACGGTGCGACCGCCCTTTCGATGATGCTGGGATACTTCGGCAGATATGTGCCGATCCAGGAAGTCCGTGACGTATGCATCACCTCGCGCAACGGAACCAGTCCCGAACAGATGAAGGAGGCGGCGGAGCACTACGGCCTTGCGGCGGAGATTGTGGAACTGCCGGCCGAAGAGCTGAAGAATGCGAAGCTTCCGCTTCTGATCTGCTGGAAGAAGCGTTATTACGCAATTGTGACAAAGTATTCCGACAGTGTTGTCGAAGTGATCGATCCGGCCAAGGGAATGTACAAGAGCCCGATGAATGCGTTTAAAAAGCATTACGCCGGAACTGCGGTCCGCCTTTCGAAAGGTCCGGAATTCCGGCCCGGCGGAAAGCAGGAGTCGCTTTATACCCTTCTGAAAGACCGCGTGAAGCCGCTGAAGAAGCCGATGATCGGACTGCTTGTGTTTTCCCTGCTCTGCATCTGGCTGGATATGGCGCTGTCCCGCGGACAGAAGACCATGATGGACAGCGTTGTCAGCACCGACGGCGACCTCTCCTTTCTGGCGCCGTTCATGAAGTTCTTCGGCAAAGCTGCGGCAGACCGTCCTTCCGCTGCCTGGATCATGATGGGCATCCTGCTGGGCGGAATCCTGCTCTATGCGCTGTTTACCATTCTGAAGGAAACCATTATCAACAACGCCACCCGGAATATGCTGGCGGAATCCGGCAGCGACATGTTCAAGCATCTGTTCGGACAGCCGCTCCGTTTCTTTGAACAGTACAGCGCAGGCGAACTGATGCAGCGGCTGAGCGGCAATCAGAAACTCGCCCATACGCTGGTGAGCTCCCTGGTGCCGCGGCTGATCAATGCGGTCATGACCGTGTTCTATTTCGGCCTCCTGCTTTCCTACAACAAAACCATTGCCCTGCTATGCATCGGAATCGAGCTGGTCAATTCCTTCTTTGTGCTGCGTCTGCAGGAGCGCACCGCGATCATCTCCCGCTCCATGGCAACCAGCACCGGCGCGCTGAACTCCTCCGTGCTCAACGGTATGAGCATGATCGATACGATCAAATCCACCGGCTCCGAAAAAACCTTCTTCAACATGTGGTATGAATCCCAGTCGCAGGTCAATGAATCAAAGATCGCGACATTCCGGATCAACCAGGTGATCCGGGCGGTAACCGATGTTCACAACTACCTGATTCAGGGCATTCAGCTGTTCCTCGGCGCATATTTCATCACGCAGGGACAGTTCACGCTCGGTACGATCGCACTGTTCCGGAGCGTGCTCGGAAACC
>CAMOOA010000201.1 GCA_946621045.1 uncultured Erysipelotrichaceae bacterium | reverse complement strand
CTTACATCGTGGCATATGAAGCCTTTGCGGAAAATCAGATGCCGCAGATCAAGGTCGTAAAACGAAAACAGTAAGGAAGATTGCCGATGAAATGGAACGAAAAGAAAAAATTCGCATGGAACGCGGTCCTGGTGACGGTCTTTTTCCTCGGCTGTTTTCTGGTGCTGATTCTCTTCGGAACCGGTGTCTACCGGGCCATCGCGGACGGTCATGAAGCCAACAACCGGAAGCGTTCTCTGCTTTCCTATCTGCTTACCGTAAGCCGGGTCAATGAGTCGGACATTACGGAAAGAGAGGGGAAGTACGGAGAGATGCTGGTGATTTCGGACGGCGATACCGGGTATGCGGTGCGGATCTACATGTATGAAGGCCATCTGGTAGAGGATTACGAAAAGCCGGCCGGTCCGCTGTATCCCGATGCGGCAGATCCGATTGCGGAAACAGACGTTTTTGAGATCACCGCGGTAAGCGATGATCTGTTTGCGGTGAAGACGTCCGCCGGAACGGTCTTTCTCCATACGGATGCGAAAGGAGGAGCGCAATGAACCGGGAACGAAATACCGGCTTCTATCTTGAAGCCATTGTGATTCTGCTTGTATTCATCCTCGTCATTCATACGCTTGTCCGTGTTTATGCCGGTTCCCGCAGTGCCAGCCGGGATGCGCAGCGTCTGACCGATGCGGTGATCCTTGCGTCCAACGGCGCCGAGCTGGTGCTGGCCAGCGATACGCCGGATGAGCTGATGGAGTTTCTGAAGGAAGGAAATCCGAAACAGGAGAATTCTGTCATAACCGTGCATTTTGATGATACGCTTGAATTGGCGCCGGACGGGGAACATGAACTGGTCATCGACTGGCAGGAAACCGAAGCGGACTTTGTCCATGCGGTCATCACTGTGTATCATAGGGGAACCGAGGTATATACCCTCACCACCGGGTCGTACCTTGAAGGAGCGAAATCATGAAGCGGATCACGATACATCTCGGGCCGCTCGCACTGATTCTGACGGTCATTGCCATCTGTATGAGCACCCTCGGTGTGCTGTCCGTATCCAATGCCTACGCGGACAAGCGGCTTGCCCGGCGTTATGCCGAGACGGTCCGCATCCGCTATGAACTGGAAGAACAGGGACAGCGGTATCTGAAGGAAGTGAATGAAGGCGGCGCGGCAGGCGAAACCGAAAAGGTCTTCCGCCTGGAGAACTACACCCTGACCGTCTCCCTGCAGGAAGAGAACGGAACGTATGTTCCGAAGCTCTGGAAAATCCGCAGAGACTGGGAAGAACAGACAGAGATCAAGGATCTCTGGATGGGAGACTGAGATTTATGACGATACATGAAATACTGGAACAGGCACTCAATCAGGATGCGTCGGATATTTTTATCATTGCCGGCCTTCCGGTAACGATAAAATGCAAAGGGTCGCTGGTTCAGCTCAATGATGTGATGTTAAAACCGGACGCAACCGCGGCGGCGGTCAATGAGATCTATGAGATCAGCCGGCGTGACAGGACCAATGTTCAGAACCGGCTCGATGACGACTTCTCGTTTTCGATCCCGCAGCTCGGGCGCTTCCGGGTCAATGTCTTCCGGCAGCGCGGCTCGCTTGCGGCGGTGCTCCGGGTCATCCGTTACGGTCTTCCCAACCCCGCGGAAATCGGCATTCCGGACCTTGTGCTGCATCTTGCGGACAACCGCAAGGGACTGGTGCTGGTCGCAGGTTCTGCCGGCTCCGGCAAATCGACAACGCTTGCGTGCATGATCGACCGCATCAATCAGTCGCGTTCGTGCCACATCATTACGATGGAAGACCCGATTGAATATATTCACCGCCACAACAAATCCATTGTCACCCAGCGCGAGATCTTCATCGATACGCCGGGTTATCTGGAAGCCCTGCGCTCCGCCCTGCGGGAAAGCCCGGATGTGATCCTGCTGGGAGAGATGCGCGACTTCGATACGATTTCCTCCGCAATCACCGCGGCGGAAACCGGAACCCTGCTCTTTTCCACCCTGCATACAAGCAGTGCCTCCAATACGATCAACCGGATCATCGATGTCTTCCCGGCATCCCAGCAGGCGCAGGTAAAGATCCAGCTGTCGCAGATCCTGCGCGGCGTTATCTGCCAGCAGCTGGTGCCTTCCGCGGAAGGCGGACTCGTTCCGGCGTTTGAAGTGCTGAAGATGACTCCCGCGATACAGAATATGATCCGCGAAGGCAAGCTCCACCAGCTGGAGTCGGCGATGCAGACGGGTGCGGCAGACGGCATGTTTACGATGGACGGCTATCTTCTGCGGCTGTACCGGAACGGAAAGATCACAAAGGATACCGCACTGACCTATTGCGTACACTATGATTCCATGGCCAAGCGCCTGGAACTCTGATAACAGGAGGAAAAACATTATGACAAGCGACAAGACCTGGGAAGCACTTAACATGCGCATCCTGCACATCGGCATCAATGCGGACGGCGACGATGATGCACACCGGCTCGCCGGACAGTTTGAAACACTGTTCGGCTTCACCCCGAACGAGAACGACCTTTCGATCTTCTCTTCTCCGCTGATCGAGATCATGAAGAATGACGGTCCGGGGGAAAAGGGGCATATCGCACTCGGCTGCGACAACCTCGAGGAAGCCTGTGCCTGCCTGAGCGCCCGCGGCCTGCATAAGGACGAAGCCCTCACCGCAAAGTATGATCCCGCCGGAAAGAACCGCGTCATCTACTTTGAAGAACAGATCGGCGGCTTTGCCTTCCACCTCAAGGAATATCCGAA
>CAMOOA010000200.1 GCA_946621045.1 uncultured Erysipelotrichaceae bacterium | reverse complement strand
CTTTTTTTACGCATGTCCGTGCCGGCCGGTTTATTCTTCCGCCTCGACGACCGGAGCGGTGAACTGCCGCAGTGCACGGACCATATTCGGATGCGTGATGATAAATGCGATGCGGGGATCCTTGTGCTTGGAAACAATCGCAAGTTTCTGATCCCGCACATAGATGGAAAGGTTGCGGAAGGCATTGTCTGTTGTTTCCCGCACGGACAGTCCTGCGTGGGCAGCCGCAAACTCCTTTGCCCGGGCGAGATGCCGGTGGTAGGTTTCCCAGCTGTACTGCAGACGTTCATCCGCGTTCATGAACGGAGCGTCAAATTCAGGGGTGTAGCGTTCAAATTCGCTTTTCGACAGCGCCATGATTTCAAAGGCGGCGGAACCGTTCCGCAGCAGCCGGTTCATGAAGTCCTGCTGGCGGATCAGATAATCTTCCGCACGGCGGGTGAATTCATCGCTGACCTGATTCAGATGCAGGATTTCCGTAAGCAGGCTGAAGTTCAGCGCAAAGTAGGGAGGAACTGCCGCACGGATATGCCAGTTTCCGGGCGTGTCGCATTCTTCTTCCATATACCGGATCGCAAGGTCATCCTGCGTGCTGCGCACAATGCGCATCAGCGGAACAGCGTGGGAAAACAGATTCTTTGCCCGGTTCTTTCCGTAGGAAATGCGCCGGGGTTCTCCGGACAGAACGGAAGAGGCGTGTTCGATCGCGCTGCCGATACACTCTCCGCTCAGTACGCAGGCGTCGGACACATAAAGGCAGTGCCGGTAAATATTGCCGGAAACGGACGGAAGATAATACGGCAGCACCTGTCCGGTCATATAAACCGGGATCCAGGTTTCCAGTCCCAGCATCATTTCCGGGAACGGACGGTTCACATCATGGATGATATGAAGGGTGTGGCCTTTTTTTACGCACTGTGCGATAAGACCCATCCACTCCTTTACAAATCCGATGTCCTTTGCCATCTCCTCCATCGGCATGTCATTGCACATATAGATCGGACCGACGGAATCAGAGTTCAGCGTGGACAGGAAGAATTCGAGTTCTCCCTTCCGAAGTCCCTCTACGTCGTAGTATTCCCGTCTTTCTTCCCCGACAGGCGTTCCGCTGAAGGAAAGCGGGTCAAAGCGGAGCGAACGGATGTACTCATTCAGGTTGAATGTGTTGAGCGTGTTCAGAAACTTTTCCACTTCCGCTTCCTGAGAAGGTCCGGTCTGGATCAGCCAGCCGGAAAGATAGCTTTCAAAATCACTGTCGGATTCCGCGCCGGTCAGTTCGTTGACAAGGATACGGTCAGCCGGGCGGAGGGTTTCGCCGAGCGCCCGTGCAATATGATCAGCGAATGCGACGGGATCCGCCGGGGCACGCTTGCCCGAGCGGATTCTGGACAGATAGGATGCGTCGTAGTTCAGAATATAGGAAAGATCCTTCATTGAGAGGCGAAGGGTGCTGAGCAGCTCATTGAGATGCTCGGCAAGAAGAGACGGTTTGTTTGCGATGGCGGTCCGGTAACGGATGAGCCGCTCTTCGCCCATCGGTGTAAGACCGGCTTCCTCCTCGAGTTTTGCGAATCCGTCACAGAGCTTTAACAGCAGTTCGCTGTCTGCCCGGGGAATCCGTTCCCCGCTCCGGTAGCGCGATATTACCGCACTCGAAAGACCGGATGCACGGGAAAGCTCGCTCAGCGTACAGCCGACACGGTCCAGATCCTTTTTTAGATAATCACGAAATTCCATAGAATACCTGCCGGAACACGGCGGCCTGCAGCGCATTGCGGCTGTCAGGCGGCCCGGTTCATGATGTGTATACAGTTGACAAAAGACTGCCGGACACGAATGGGGCGAGCAAGCAGGAGGGGCCGAAGAACCGTGAAACGGTTCTGAAGTGTGTGAAAAACACCGGAACGGCAAAGAAGTATGAATGAGGTTCAAAATCCGCTGCGGAGTTATCTGACTTAATTATATTAACAATTCGTGCATGTATGACGGCTGTTGTCGTTCTGGGCAATGCCGAAAATGGAAAGACCCGACGGAGTCCGTTCCTAATAACAAGAAGATATAAATAATATAAATCTGATTAATTATCCCTGTTAATTATCCCTGCTCTGCAGGGACAAATACCATTTTTCCTTCGGTTCCGCCTCCGGAAAAAACTGTCAGTGTTCCGTTCGACCATTCCATGGAGAGGGTTTCTCCGTAGAGGGTGAGTGAAGATTCGGTCCAGGTGACGGATTCTGTTTCATCAAACAGCCGGTAGGTTCCGGTTCTGTCTTCCGACAGAACCAGCGTAACCATGCTGCCTTCCGCCGCCAGTTTGGAAAGTTTATCATTGAGCGAAGTTCCGTCATCGTCCGTCAGTTCGGCAAGGCGGTAGGTTCCGGCAAGCGGGAGCGGGGTCGGTTCCGGTGCGGCGGAAGATCCGCAGGCAGTCAGAATAACTGCGGCCGCAAAGACAGACAGGATACGGAAGATGAATTTCATGGCTTGATTTCCTTCCCGACACACCGGGGTGTCTGAACTGTTTTCATGATACATCAGGAAACCGGGAATGAAAACGGAATGCGCCGGCCGTGCGCATCGCAGCGGGAGATGAAAATGACAGCGCTTTCACGGAAAAAGTACCGGTTTTGGTTGGAAATGAAACTTCTTTCACCGGATTGGGCACCAAAATTTGCCTTCAGAACAGGGGGAAAAAACATCGGAAAATTCGCAAAAATAATGCTTGCAATGGCTTTTTGGGGGTGGTAGGATAGTGGAGCACTCGCGTAGACGTGGGAGATTGCCGGCACGCTG
>CAMOOA010000199.1 GCA_946621045.1 uncultured Erysipelotrichaceae bacterium | reverse complement strand
GACGGCGGTGTCATCGTCGAGGAAACCGATCCGGAAACCTTCTTCGAACATCCATCCACGGAACGCGCAAAGCAGTTCCTCAAGACATTTACATTTGAAAAGAAAGCCTGATCAGGCTTTGGGGGAAAGAAAATCATGAAAAACGTAAAATCACTGTTTCTGACAATCCTTGCACTCACACTTGCCGCAGGATGCGGTTCATCCTCCGGAAGCGTTGCTTCCGGCTCCGGCGATTCCGCAGAAAAGACCGTTTACCGCACACTGGATGAAATCAGGGAAAGCGGAACCGTAAAGATCGGCGTATTCTCCGACAAGGCACCGTTTGGCTATGTGGATGAAAACGGAAACTATGCCGGATATGATGTCTACTTCGCAGAGCGGATCGCACAGGATCTTGGCACGAAGGTGGAATATGTTTCCCTGGATCCGGCAAACCGTGTGGAGTTTGCGGAGACCGGAAAGGTAGACATCGTTCTTGCCAACTTCACCGTGACACCGGAACGTGCAGAGAAGGTTGACTTCGCACTGCCGTACATGAAGGTTCAGCTCGGTATTGTTTCATCCGAGAAAGATCCGATCAACGATGTCAGTGATCTCGAAGGCACCGGAAAAGAACTTATCATTGCCAAGGGCACAACGGCTGAGACATATTTCGAATCCAATCATCCGGATGTGACACTGCAGAAGTATGATGCGTATGCGGACGCATACAACGCACTGCTCGACGGACGCGGCGCAGGTCTCTCTACGGACAATACCGAAGTGCTCGCATGGGCTTCCGTCAATCCGGGCTTTGTCGTCAATGTTGCGGCACTCGGTGATGTTGATTCCATCGCTCCGGCAGTCGCCAAGGGAAATGAAACCCTGCTGAACTGGCTGAATGATGAGATCAAGGCGCTGGGAGAAGAACAGTTTTTCCATGCGGATTATGAGGCAACGCTGCGTGAAGTATACGGCGCCGATTCCAATGCGGATGATCTCGTCGTTGAAGGCGGCGTCATTGACTGATTTAATCATCGTGCTCTTCCGGATCACTTCGGTCCGGAAGAGTTTTTTTAGATTATTCCGGTTGAACCGGTACCTTTCTGCACATACAATAAGACAGAAAAAAACGGAGTCAGTTTATGAGTGAAGAGAACAGAAGTGAACGTGCGGTTATCCTGAAACACAGCGGTTATAACTGCGCCCAGTCCGTCTTATGTGCATTTGCCAAGGAGAGCGGGCTGGATGAAGAGACCCTGAAAAAACTCGGTGCGGCATTCTGTGCCGGCATGGGCGCAATGAATGCGACCTGCGGCGCATTGTGCGCAGCGGAGATGCTGCTGGGACTGATCAGGTATGAAGGAAAACCGGTCCTGAAAGATGCGGCCGCAATTCATGCGGAATTCACCTCCCGCTGCGGCGCATCCATCTGCCGGGATCTCAAGGGAATTGATACGGGAACGATGATCTGTTCCTGCGATGACTGTGTGCGGAATGCCGCCGCAATCATATCGGAAACACTGCTTTGATTCTGTATATTTATCTGTTTAAAAGATTTGATAAAATAGCCTTGTTGTTTCAACAGTGTGAGGACATATGGAAAAAGTTTACAGCGGAATTGACGATCTGCCGCAGGGAACGGCGAGTGATCATATTACAGAAGGGCTGCTTGTGCTGGAAGGCGGTGCCTGGCGCGGAATGTATACCCAGGGTGCGCTTGATGCCCTGATGGAAGAAGACATCAACCTGTCTGCGACCATCGGCACATCTGCCGGTGCCATGTCCGGTATGAGTTATGTGTCCGGTCAGATCGGACGCAGCGCAAGGCTGAATCTCAGGCATCGTCATGACTCAGGATATACCGGAGGCCGTGCAGTTATGCAGGAACACGGTGTTACCGGATTCAACTATCTCTTCTTCGAACTGGGAAAGGAGATTCCGCTCGATGCGGAGCGTTTCTTCAATCCGAAGCGCAGATTCATCGCTACGGTCACCAATATTGAAACCGGCGAAACGGAATATATGGAGAAGGGAAAATGCCCTGATATCTTCCGTGCCATTCAGGCCAGTGCCTCCGTACCGTATGTTACGGAAGCCGTTGAAATCGACGGAAAACGATATCTTGACGGCGGAATCGCCGAGAAGATACCGCTTGACTGGGCGATGGCGCAGCCGGAAAAGAAAAAGATACTCATCCGCACGCGGGACCGGAGCTACCGGAAACCGCTCAAGGCAAGGAAACGTGCTGCGAGACTCGAATACGGAAAACGATATCCGAATCTGATGATGGACCTTTATCAGGAAGCGGCGCACTACAACATCCTGCTGAACCGGATCGATCAGCTGGAGGAACTCGGAAAGCTCTTCGTGCTTGCGCCGAGCCGTCCGGTCACGATCTCCCGGTTTGAAGGAGACGTCGAAGAACTCGGAGCGCTTTACTGGCTCGGATATAACGATGCCAAAGCCGCGGCTCCTGCCATGAAGGAATATCTGAAGGGATGAGTACAGCAGAGATAAACACTAAGGAAAATCAGGGATGGGCAAAATTCCGGGAAGGACAGCGCGATGCGGTTCCGATCGGACTTGGTTATTTTGCTGTTTCATTTGCCCTGGGAATCACCATGAAGAATGCCGGCCTGACGCCGATTCAGGGATTTTTTATCAGTCTTCTGAATAACGCAAGTGCCGGTGAGTATGCCGGTGTTGCGATGATTGCGGCACAGGCTTCGTATCTGGAAACGGCGCTGATGGTCATTGCGGCCAATGCGCGGTATATGCTGATGAGCACGGCATTTTCGCAGAAGTTCAGCGAAAAGAC
>CAMOOA010000198.1 GCA_946621045.1 uncultured Erysipelotrichaceae bacterium | reverse complement strand
TTCGGGCAGAAAGTGATGAAACAGATATGGCATTAAAAGATAAACGAATCATTGCGGGACTGATATTCACTGTCGCAGCAGCGCTTCTCTCCATGGGCTTTACCTGGATCTTTTTCATGGACGAAGTCTTCGCAAGAATGAAGGAATACCTTTTCGACTGCGGTATCGATGTAATGGGAACCTTCATATGTGCTGCCCTTTATTTCGGTACGATGAGGCAGGAAGGTGAAGGAACAAGTACGTTCCGTCTTCTGAATGTTCTGACCTGTGCAGGTTTTTTATTGAATGCGCTCATGTATTACACGACAGGCGTTCCCGGTCAGGGTCCGGTCAACTTCGTATTCGTATTGCTGGGAAAGCTGATCGATCAGAGCCTGATTTATTTCTTTTATCAGTATGTGAAAATCACGCTCGGATTCAAAGGAAGACTTACCGCCTGGGCAGATAAGGGACTGCCGATCCTGCTTGCGGCGGAAGTACTGATCGTATTATCCAATATTTTTTATCCGATCACATTCACGGTCAGTGCGGATGGAATATATCACCCTGCAGGAATGGTGTTTCTGGAGAATATTTATCTGATTGCGGCATCGGTGATCACGACGGTCCTGATCCTGAGAAGCAGGAGTCCGCGCAATCAGAAAATTGCGGCGATGACATTTATCTTCCTGCCGCTCTTCAATTTACTGACGACGATCGGAGAGTTTGGAAATGCGTCCAACTACGGAATGATCCTGATGTCTCTGATTATCATGTACTGCATTATCTTCAATGAGAAAAGCAGGAAGCTGGCTTCAACAGAGTCGGAACTCAACATGGCAAACGAAATACAGAAAAGCATGCTGCCGACGATATTTCCTGCGTTTCCGAACCGGAAAGAATTCGATATCTATGCAAGTATGGATCCCGCCAAGGAAGTGGGCGGAGACTTCTATGATTTCTTCATGATCGATGATGATCATCTTGGCGTGGTAATCGCAGATGTAAGCGGAAAGGGCGTGCCGGCAGCGCTGTTCATGATGATTTCCAAAACCGTCGTACAGAACTTTGCGATGATGGGAATCAGCGCTGCCGAAGTTCTGACAAGAGCGAATGAAATGTTATGTTCCCAGAACAAGAAGGATATGTTTGTGACGGCATGGATCGGTATTCTGGAAGTATCGACCGGCAAAATGATGTGTGCGAATGCCGGCCATGAGTATCCTGCGGTCTGCCGCGGCGGGAAGTTTGAACTGTTCGCCGACAAACACGGACTCGTGCTTGGCGGTATGGAAGGCTTAAGATACCGGGAATATGAGATGCAGCTGGAAAAAGGCGATAAGATCTTCGTCTATACCGACGGTGTTCCCGAGGCGACCGATCGGAATTATGAACTGTATGGCACAGACAGAATGATTGAAGCGTTAAACAGCAATGCAGACGCCAGCCCGAAGGAAATACTCCGGACTGTCCGGGCTTCGGTTGACCGGTTTGTCGGAACTGCCGAACAGTTTGACGACCTTACGATGGTCTGTGTTGAATACCGCGGAGTTTAGACAGTTTTAGAATGCCGGTTTTCGGTGTGCGCATGCTATGCGGCCGCAGGCTATTATGCATGAATGAAACGAGAGATGTGAGGTAACCGGAATGCGTGAAAAATATGATCTGATAATACGAAACGCAATGATTTACACGATGGATCAGGAACAGCGTGTGCTCAGCCGCGGATCCGTTGCGGTCAGAGGGGACAGAATTGCACGGATCGACAGTGCAGACCTCTCAGAATCTTATGAAGCCGGTCAGGTTATCGATGCGGAGGGAATGATTCTTTTCCCGGGATTTATCAATACGCATATTCATATCTTTCAGTCATTTCTGAAAGGGCTTGGCGCGGACCATCGCCTGATCGAATGGCTGAATCTGTCTGCGCTTCCCTACGGACAGGTCATGACACCCCGCCAGCATGAACTGGCTGCCCGTCTTGCGTGCATGGAGGCGCTTAAGAGCGGCTGCACAACACTGTGCGAATTCTTTTACACGAATCAGGACCCCGAGCTTGCGGACGCCTGCATCGAAGGAATGCGGGCAACGGGAATCCGCAGTGTTTTTATCCGGACATTTCAGGATACCGGTGAAGAATACGGAATGCCGTCGATGTTTATTGAGCCTGCAGATAAAGCCATGCGGGAAGTGGAGGCGCTTAAAAACCGGCATAAAGAAGATGACATGCTGAGGATATGGACCGGTCCTGATGTGACATGGTCTACGACAAAGGAAGGCTATCAGACCATGCTGGAGTACTGCCTGAGCAAAAATGTCCGGTATTCCATGCATATAAAGGAAACGGAAGTCGACAACGAAATGTGTTTCCGGAACTACGGAAAGGACATTGTCGACCTGCTGGAGGAAATCGGCTTTCTTACCGACAAAATGCTTGCGGTGCACTGCGTCAATCTGACCGAAAAGGATATCCGCCGGTTCGCAAAGTACGGCGTATCGATCAGCCATAATCCGGCACCGAACCTGTATCTCGGCTCCGGCATTCCTCCCATTCCGGAAAGTCTTCGGGCAGGTGTCAATATTTCACTGGGCACGGACGGTGCCGCCAGTAATAACAGCACGGATATGCTGGAGACAATGAAGCTGGCTGCGCTGATTCAGAAGGGAATCCATCGTGACGCATCCGTGATCACAGCGGATCAGGTGATCCGTATGGCAACGTGCGGCGGCGCAAAAGCAATCGGGATGGAGAAACTGACAGGTACGCTGGAGGAAGGAAAAAAAGCAGATATGATTCTGTTTGATCCGCGGCATCTGAAGTC
>CAMOOA010000197.1 GCA_946621045.1 uncultured Erysipelotrichaceae bacterium | reverse complement strand
TTACGCCTTTCGGATCATCTACAGTCCCCTGACGAACACCGTCTTCATACCAGTATTCCTTACCGTTATATGAGCAGAAACCGAAGGTCTTGCAGGCATCCGTCTGATCTGCGTCACTGAATACCGGGAAAATCTCTGTATCATGATCCGGCACAATATCACTCAGTTTCGTATATTCCACCTGACCGGACTCTGTTAAGCTCCATCCGATCAGTTTCTTTCCCGGCACATTTATATCCCATGTGTCATCAATCGCCTGTCCTTTTACAACATCTGTCTGGAAGTATGATGTAAAGCCGGCACCGCCTGAACTGTACGAATAACTGCACCAGACCCTGTAACCATCACCCCAGGCAGCCCAAAGATTCAGATCCTCTGTTAAATCACCGTAGCGGTTAACCAGAATATCCTGACGCCTGCCGTATTTCACAATTCCTTTTTCCGCATCCTCCAATGAGGTGGACCATCCAAGAAAGGCTTTGCCGTCAGGAACCTCAAGACCTGCATTCGCAGTTGTGCCCGGATTCCAGTTAATATGCCCTGTGGAATATGGATTATAAACCGGATCATCGGCACCGAAATTCCACCTGCTGTACCATGTCCAGTACTTGGCTTCTTTTCCGTCATTTGTCCATAAACTGGATCCGTTACTGTCAAAGCGCACCTTGTATAACGTTCCGCTTTCCTGCAAAGTGGACTCCGGAATCTCTTCTTCGCTTTCAACCCGGTCAAGCTCCGCCCCATATCCGGATGAACCCGATTCATTCTCTGAAATGACCTCCTGATCACCCTCTTCAGGTGCTTCAGTTTCTTCTGAGAGTACAAATTCCTCTCCTGAATTATCATTTTCTTCCGCAATAACCGATGTCGTTAAAAACGAGCTGTGCACCAAAAAACTGCATAGAACAACATAAAGCAAAGAATAACGTTTTTTCATAGAAATTCCTCTCCCTTTCGCTGCGCTGATGTTATGCCATGATGTTTCTTTTGTTTGGAATATCGGTGAATCACTTTGATTCTACTTTAACGTACACTTCCGAGTCAACGATTGCGGAAAGCTGATCCGGTCTTTTCCCCGATGCCCGACGCCGGTGTGTTCTTTGATCGTTTCAGCAGTTAAAAACAGCCGGTCGCATGACCGGCTGTTCATTCGTTCTCAGTTCTTTGTGAAGGTAATCCAGGATCCGTTGTCCGCAAACCACTGGTCTTCTCCGATGCGGTACCAGGTATACTGACCGTCGTTTTCGGTTTCGTAAACGTCATAGGTTTTGCCTGCGACTGCCGTTCCCACCGCAGTGCTTCCGGTATTTGATTCGGAACGGATATTCAGGTTTTCCACATTGACCGTTGCGGTTCCGATTACCACCGGTCCTTCCGGCGTCGGTTCGGGTGTCGGCTCCGGTGTCGGTTCAGCAGTCGGTTCCGGCTCCGCAGATACTTCAGGCTCTGCCACAGCCGGTGCTTCCTGGGTATTTTCCGTTATCGCAACATTCTCTGCGGCAGGTTCCGGCACAGCTTCCGTTTCCGAAGGCTCTGCCGTTTCCGTCATCGGCAGATGCAGAACACCTGCGATACCGTTATATGCGGACGGCGCAAAGCTGCGCATGGCAAACAGAAGAAGTGCAAGCAATGCAATGACGCCGAGCGCGATGCCAAGGCCGAGCGCCCATCCGGGCAGCCCGCTTCCTTCTTCGTCCTGTTCTTTCTTTCTCACCGGTGCCGGCTTCGGTTTCTTTGCGGAGGATTTCGGTTTCTTCACCGGTTCCGGCTTCTTTTCCGGTTCTCCGTTCGGGCTGATCCGGATCTCCTGCGGTATTGCGTCCGTCGTATCCATGATCGGTGTTTCGATTGCGGCGGAGTTTCCGACCAGCAGTTCCGGTCCGTCGCTTTCCGGTTTTGCGGCGGTTTCCGAAGGTGCTTCCTTCGGCGTCTCGTCCGCAGAGAAGAACACCAGCCGCGGCTTCTCATCATCCGGAGTTTCTGTTTTTACGGTATCATTCGCAATCGCATCGACCATTGCGGTGGTTGAGAACTCCTCCGTACTCTTTGCGGCATTCGGGTCATTATGAACCTTGCTCATAAAGTTTGCGTACAGGGAACGTTCGAAGACTTCTCCGCTCTGCAGTGCAGAAGAATCCGCGAGCGTTTCACGGAACACCGTAAGGAGCGTCGTCTTGCGCGCCATGTCATCGGTTCCGCCCATCTTTTCATATTCTTTGCTGAGGAGCGGAGAGTAGGTCTGCACCAGTTCCTTTACCGCTGCCTGACGTTCCTCAGCCGATCCGTTTTTTATGATATTAAGCAGTGCTTCTGCCCGTTCCGTTATCTGTTCTGCCATAGTCCTACTTCCTTTTCCGTTCACTGCACAATTCACGAACTATTTTAACAGTTTTTTCCCGTTTCATCCTGAAACAGCCAGGACTCAAGATAATCCGCAAATCCGTCATCACTGCATGAATACCGGGTGATGTCATCCGCACATGCTTTTGTGTCATCGCTTCCGTTACAGAGGCATACGCCCCATCCCGCCTTTTCCAGCATGGAATTGTCATTGGTCGTATCACCGAAGGCAAGGATCTCTTCCGGCTCATACTCTTTCATCCTCTGCAGTTCTTCAATCGCAAAGCCTTTGGACAGACGCGGATCCATGAATTCAATCAGGGTGCTCTGCGTTTTGAATGCCGCATAATCCGGATCGGGATGCTCGGCCAGCCAGGCTTCCGCCCGGGCGGTTTCCGCTTCGCTCATCCGGTACATGATCTTCACATTCTCCTCCGCATACAGTTCGGAAGGATCCTTCGCGATGAC
>CAMOOA010000196.1 GCA_946621045.1 uncultured Erysipelotrichaceae bacterium | reverse complement strand
AGAATACCTGAAAGCCGAACGGTTCAAAGATATCTTTATATTCCCGGATCTTTCCTTTGTTGTTGCTGGCGATGATCAGTTCCATGTGAATCTGTCCTTTCCGTCTTTTTATCATAAACCGGAACGCTGCGGTTCCAAAGAAAAGGGCTGCTTTTTTCCCGGCAGCCCTTCCGGTCAGCTGTTGATTTTTGTCCATCGTCCGGGTTCTCTTACCGGACCGTAGGTGGTATTCCCGCCGTCGCTGAATACATAGTAGTCATCTCCGACCCTGCATACATCACCGCGCTCAACCTGCTGCATCACATTTGTATCCGAAGGATATTCCGAGATATCGTGGATGGTTCCGGTAAACTTAGCGATGGTGAACCATTTGGTAAAGATGTCCGGATTGCTGTTGGCCATCTGCCATGCGTCAATCACCGCATCCCTTGTGCCGACATAATAGGAGCCGTTCCAGCTGAATACCTGCCCTTTATGGACGGTATAGGGACTGTCTGTCGGAAGGTCGTCCCAGTTAACGGTATTGCCCGCAAATGCCGGACCGGACGGCTGAGGCACATCCGAAGAACCGCCGCCCTCATAATGGAGAACCGGAAAGCCGCCTTCCGCATTGTACTCCACCCAGGCTGTGCCGTTTCCGTGCGGTCCGTTTCCGACAATATGTTCTCCGAAAATGGATTCCAGGCTGGATTTTATGGTCTCTGAAGACCATCCGTCTTTCTTCTGCCGGAGACTGACAGGTCCGGCAAGTGTTTTCCCGTTTACGGACTCGCCGGTTGAAATGGCTTCCGCCATGACCTGTGCATATTGGGAACGGATATTTGCCGCATCCGTTGCTTCACGGCTGTTTTCCAGCTGCGCGGCAAAAATCGGAATCGCAATTCCGACAAGTACGCCGATGATGGCGACAACAATCAGCAGTTCCGCAAGTGTGAACCCGTTTCTGTAATTATCTCTGTGTGTCATCTGTCTGCCTGTCCGCATGAGTATGCAACTATACCCAACAGTAAGAAAAGAATACACTCGAAAGCCCATACGTGCAAACGATAATCTGCTAGAATGAAGCTGAAAGATGCGGAAGGCATCGTACAGGCGGCGCGTTCACGAGCGGCCGCGCAGCGATAATCATTCATCATACGAAAGAACCGGACAGGAATACGCATATGATGCGGGAAAGGTTTTAAAATGGCAGTGACAATCAGTGAAGTGGCAGAATACTGCGGTGTTGACGTTATTACCGTTCAGCACATACTTGATGCCGGTCTCGAAACAGTTCCGGCAGAAATCATCCGGGCAGTCACGGATGCCGCAAAGACACTCGGGTATGTATCAAAAAAGCAGAATCTGGGTGTTATCTATGTGGAGGAAAGCAATCTCGGCCTCACGCATCCGTTCTTCTCGCATCTTCTGAATGCATTCAGACGCAGGGCGGAGGAGAGCGGATACAATACGGTTTTTATTCAGTGCGGTGAAAATGATACCGGGGCAGACTATCTGGAGCGCTGCAGGGCATGCCGTCTTGACGGCCTTGCGATTGTCTGCGGAGACTTTAACTCGGAAGCGGTGAAGGAACTTGTCCGAAGCGAACTGCCGTGTATCACGGTGGATTATATGTTCCGGCGCGTTCCTGCGGTGCTCTCGGACAATGAGACCGGTGTACAGAAACTTGTGGAATACGCCATCCGCAGAGGACATAAAAAGATTGCGTTTGTGCACGGGCATAACAACTCTGTCGTCACAAAAACAAGAGTTTCACAGTTCATAAACATCATGGAATACTATAAGCTTCCTGTGCCGGAAGGGTATCTTCGGGAAGGGCTTTACGGGAATATACTGGAAACGCGCAGGATTGTTCTCGAGATGCTGAAAATGCCGGACCGTCCCACCTGTATCCTTCTGCCGGATGATCTGTCCTATCTCGGTGCGATGGAGGCCGCAAAGGAACTCGGCCTGCGTATTCCGGAGGATATTTCCTTTGCCGGGTATGACGGGATTCCGCTGACACAGACACTTACGCCGAAACTCACGACAATTCATCAGAACAGCGAGGAAATCGGCATTGCGGCGGCGGGACGTCTGATCGATCTCATCGAACAGCCTGCGGCGACCAGCCGTCTTCCGATCATTCTTCCGGTCGAACTGCAGGAAGGCGGAACGATCGGGCGTGTCTGAAACCCGTGCAGGGACCCGTAATAACGGAATGAATTGCATCCCGGGACGGTTTGCGGATACAATCAGTTCAGCAGGTCTGAGGTAAGTTATGGCAGTGTACAATCCCCTGGCGGAAAAAGCATATGAATTCATTCTGGAGAAAATCAAACAGGGTGATTTCAGCGCAGGTGAATATTATTCGGAAACAAGGCTGGCGCAGGAACTCGGCATTTCACGCACGCCGATGCGGGATGCCCTGATGCGTCTGAGCCAGGACCGTTATATCGATATCATCCCGAACAAGGGATTTCGGCTTCATGAGATGAGCCGGGAAGACATCCAGAACACGTTTCAGGTCCGTGCCGCGATCGAAGGTTTCTGCAGTATGGCGCTTCATGATGAGCGGAAAACCAAACAGGGAAGGCGTGCGGTTGAAGATCTGGAAGAAACGCTGGATCTCATGAAGCAGTCGATTGAAAAGAATGAGCCGTATGATGTGATCCTCGGACACGACTTCGATTTCCACCGTCAGATCGTGGAGTATTCCAAAAACGCTGACATGATTCGCCTGATCGAGTCCTACAGCCATATGCAGCAGGCAATCGCCTTCAAGAGCTTTGAACAGAAGGGACGTCCGATGGAAGCCTATGAAGAACATATGGAGATCTACCGGAATCTGA
>CAMOOA010000195.1 GCA_946621045.1 uncultured Erysipelotrichaceae bacterium | reverse complement strand
TTGATACAGGTTCTCCTTATAATTTATATACGCTTATCCATTGTAGCTTTTGTGAGGAGTTTTTCCAAGGACTTTTTATTGTCCGCATAGGAGAGCTCTTTAAAGCGGAAACGGACAATCAGAATCACGTCATACGGATAGGTTTTAAAGTCCACCAGCTCTTCACACATCATCCGGGTCTGCCGTTTGATCTTGTTGCGGAGGACGGCATTTCCGATTTTTCCGGGCAGGGTGATGCCGATGCGGGCTTCCTCCTCAGCCTTCGGGACATAGTAAAAGACAAACGATTCCCCGGCCTTCTTGGCGCCGGTATGAATCAGTTTCTGAAACTCTCTTGAATTGCGGACACGGTTTAATTTCTTCATAACTGTCTTTGATTTAAAAAAACCACCCTCGGTGGTTTTTAATTAAGCAGAGAGAACTTTTCTTCCCTTAGCTCTGCGTCTTGCCAGGACCTTACGACCGCCGACTGTGCTCATGCGAGCTCTGAAGCCGTGGTTTGCTTTGTGTTTTCTCTTGCTCGGCTGGTATGTTCTTTTCATTCATGCCACCTCCCGTCATTTTTGAACAATCGCTTATATATAATACGGGGGCGAAAACAGCTTGTCAATGAAATGTTTTCAGAAAACCGCATAAAATGCGCACAGATAAGGTACGGTTGTGTCATTTCAGACCGATGCCCGGGCAGATTTGACAGGAAAAAAACGATACAATGAATACAGAGAAATACATGTCACCGGTACGGAACATCGTCCGGAAGGAGAAAAAATCATGATTATCAGTACAGTTCCCTGTGCGGTTTCCGTGTTCCGAAGAGGATGCACGGTAAAAACGAAAGGCACCGCTGAGATTCCTGCAGGCGTGTCCCATGTAAAAATCGAAGGGCTTTCCGCTGGCGCAGATGCCGGTTCCGTCCGGCTTCTGCTGGGAGAGGCGGCACACGGCTCCAATGTGCAGATCACCTGGCCGGATGAAAAGGAGGAAAAACAACGGTTTGCGGAAATCGATGCGAAACTCGCGCTGAATTCCGCAAAGCTGGAGGCCTGTGCCCTGCAGGAAAAAATCTGGAAGGAGAATACAGTGTTCTCCGGCAGTGAGCGGTTTGACCTGAAGATGCTGGAGGAGTACGCAGATGCGATACCGTCCCGGCTGGAAAAAATCTTCTGTGAAAAACAGGAGCTTGAACAGGAGAAGGAGAAGCTGCTGGAAGAGCGGAAACAGATCGAACAGGAAAATGCCCGCCCGTATGCGGAAGCGGACATTGAATGTGACAAAGCCTGCGTCTGTCCGGTGGAACTGGAATACTATGACCCGTCTGCCTCCTGGGATCCGTCCTATGAAATCCGTGCGGAGGAGGAAGATCAGCCGCTGACGGTGCGGTTACGGGCAAATATCCGTCAGACGACAGGGATGGACTGGAAGGATATCAGTCTTTCGCTGTTTACCGGAACACCGGGTGTGACCGCGGATATTCCGGAATTCCGGCCGGTGAAACTGCAGTTTGCGGAAGCGCCTAAGACGCTGTTTAAAGCGCGGGGTCCGATGGCGGGCGCCATGATGAGCAGGGCAGCCGCACCTATGGCAATGGAAGACACCGCTATGATGGCGGTGGCGGAAGTGCAGGAGGAAACCGCAGATTCCGAAGTCCATGAAACCATGCGGGAATATGTTCTGAAGGGAAACCGTACCATCCTGTCAGGCTATTCCGATGAACATGCAGACCTCAATGTGAGGCAGCTTGCCTGCAGGTACCATGCGGTATCGCTTCCCGGCATGTCGGACAGCGCATATCTTGCGGCGGAGGTGAAGACCGAAGATATTCAGGATCTGCTGGACTGTCAGGCATCCCTGTATCTGAAAGGCACCTATACCGGAGAGACGGCAATCCGCCCGGACCTTGGAAAAGAAACATTTGATCTGTCGCTCGGCAGGGATGAGACGATCCGCATCAAACGCATTGAAAAGAAGAAGTATACGTCGAATGTTCTGTTAAAAGGACAGCTGAAGACGGAATATGAATATGAGATTCAGATCAGCTCCATGAAACCGAAGACCTGTCAGATCACCGTTATCGATCAGATTCCGGTTTCCGCAGACAAGGCAATCATCGTGGAGCCGGGAAATCTTTCCGGCGCAAAGGCGGAGGAGGAAACCGGCGAAGTGCGCTGGGAATTTGAACTGTCCCCGCAGGAAAGCGCGGTGCGGACCCTGGCGTATACCGTATACCGGCCAAAGGACCGGCAGATCAGGGAAGTCAGTGCACCGGTCCCCGGCAGAACCTTCTGCAGGACCTGCGGATCACCGCTGCACGGTCTGAAATACTGCCCGGAATGCGGGTCTCCGGCCTGAAGGACAAACATGCATGGATAGGAAAGCCAGCCGTCCGGGCTGGTTTTTCTGTCCGGCGGGTCATCCGGATGACGGAACCCGCCGCTGCCGTTATTATTAAGAAAAAGAAAACAGACGGAGTGAGTGTTATGGAATACAGAGACGTGCTTGAACAGGCGAGAAAAAATATCGGACCCAACTGCAGGGTATGTCCGGTATGCAACGGAATTGCATGCGGTAATACAATGCCCGGACCGGGCTCCAAAGCCCCGGGACTCGGCGCAAACGACAACTATAATGCATGGCGGAAGATCCGGCTGAACATGGATACCATCGTTGAGAAAAAGCCGATGGATACATCTGTTGAACTGTTTGGAAGAACGTTGTCCTTTCCGCTGCTGACGGCGCCGATCGGATCCATAAAGATGCAGTTCACCCCGGAAAGCGATGTCGCGGATTTCAACGATCAGTGCATGGCCGCATGTGAGACAAGAGGCATCCTGCATGC
>CAMOOA010000194.1 GCA_946621045.1 uncultured Erysipelotrichaceae bacterium | reverse complement strand
CGAATCCGGCATGCTTGCAGCCGCCGTAACGGCGCAGATCAAGATACCAGCGGTAACCGTCCAGCTTCATGCCGAGATCTGTCATGCGCTGCTCGAGCACATCCAGACGCTCTTCTCTCTGGCTTCCTCCGACAAGCTCGCCGACACCCGGCACAAGCAGGTCGCATGCGGCGACGGTCTTTCCGTCGTCATTGAGACGCATGTAGAATGCCTTGATATCCTTCGGGTAGTTGATCAGGAATACCGGTCCGTTGACGACCTTCTCGGTGAGATACCGTTCATGTTCGGTATTGAGATCCATACCCCATTCAATCTTATTGTTTTCAAACTTCACATCTGCCTGCTTGAGAAGTTCGATTGCCTCGGTGTAGTCCATCCGGCGGAACTCGCTGTTCTTCACCGCATCCAGACGTTCGAGAAGTCCCTTGTCGATGAAGGAGTTGAAGAACTCCATTTCCGCAGGGCAGTTGTCCTCAACATACTGAATGCAGAACTTGACCATGTCCTCGATGAGGTCCATGTCATCCTCGAGATCCGCGAAGGCAATTTCCGGCTCGATCATCCAGAACTCCGCCGCGTGGTTTGTCGTGTTGGAGTTTTCCGCACGGAAGGTCGGTCCGAAGGTATAGACATCACGGAAGGCGAGCGCGAACGCTTCTGCCTGAAGCTGGCCGGATACGGTCAGGCTTGCATGCTTGCCGAAGAAGTCTTCCTCATACTTTGCGTCATCGCGTGTGGTGACGGTAAAGGTCTCGCCTGCGCCCTCGGCATCGTTGCCGGTGATGATCGGCGTATTGACATAGACAAATCCCTGGTCCTGGAAGAATTCATGAATGGCCATTGCCAGGGCGGAACGCACGCGGAACACTGCGGACAGTGTATTGGTCCGCGGACGCAGATGTCCGATCTCACGCAGGTATTCAAAGGTATGACGCTTCTTCTGGAGCGGATATGTGCTGTCGCACAGACCCTCGATTACGATCTCCGTTGCCTGAATCTCAAACGGCTGCTTGTTTTCCGGCGTCGCAAGATACCGGCCGGTCACGCTGACGGCAGCGCCCGTGAGCAGTTTTCCGATCTCCGCGTAATTTGCCAGCGTATCGGAATATACGATCTGCGCATTCTTGAAATAGGTTCCGTCATTCAGCGAAATAAAGCTGACGTTCTTTCCGAAACGGTTTGTGCGGATCCATCCCTGCAGGGAAACATATTCCACCTGATCCTTTTCCATATCGGATCCGTCAATGGTCAGTTCATACAGTTCTCTGACCGTCATATCACTCAGCATATCCATTTACCTCTATTAATCTCTGTTGTTCTATCGGGATCCATGCATCATCTCTGCATGGCGTTGGCTTCAAATACCAGTTCCTGAATGGAGGACACCACATCGATGTGCTTTACATGCACGCCCTCCGGCACCGTGAAGTGATCGCTCGCAAAGCTCACAATACCGGTAATGCCGTTGTCCACCAGGAAGTCTACTGTCTTCTGAATATCTCTTGAAATGCAGAGAATCGCGATCCGGCATCCCTCCGGCTTCATCGTCGCAAACTCGTCCAGCGAGTATACCGGCACCGGCGCCTTCCCGACGTGCTCCGGCTGAAGATCGAATGCACATACGATCTCTCCGACCACGTGATTCCACTGATTGTAGTTCAGCAGCGCCTTTCCGAGATTTCCGCATCCGACAAGAATGATCTTCTCATCAAAGTTCATTCCCAGCTCCTCAGAGAAAACCCGGATCAGATCATCCACCTGATAGCCGTATCCCTGTTTGCCGAGACTCCCGAGAAAGGAAAAATCACGCCGGATCGTTGTCGATTCAATTGCCACGTACTCCGCAAGCTCACGCGACATCACACGGTCCACCCCGTCAGCCTTCAGTCTCCGGAGGGCCTTCAGATAAATCGGATAGCGATGCAGCGTTGCCTTGGGAACCTGTTTCTTTTCATCCATCATTCTTACGCACCCGAAAAAAAGTTTATCATCTTGTGAAATCGAAAACAAGTCAGTCTTCACCCGGCATCATCAGACCGGGGTCTGCCGCATCCTCAAATGTGCCGAAACATCCGTGCGCATATGCCGCTGCGCCGACCGCGCCGATCATCGCCGCGTTGTCCGTGCAGTACTTCAGCGGCGGAATCACCAGTTCGCAGTCCGGCACTTCCTTTATCCGCTCCGCCATCAGTTCGCGCAGACGTGAATTCGCCGCAACGCCGCCCGCAAGCACGGTCATGACCGGCTGTTTTTCCTTCACGGCCGCAATCGTCTTGTCCACCATGGAATTGAGCGCCGTCTCCTGGAAGCACCAGGCAAGATCAGCCGGAGCGACTTCTTTTCCGTTCCGCTTCAGGCGGTCATTCAGCTGAAGAACCGCCGTCTTGAGTCCGGAGAACGAGAAGTTGTGCGGATCATCGGTCTTCGGCGTGGGGAGTTTATAGTCCGGATTGTAATGTCCTTCCTTTGCCAGTCTGTCGATGGCCGGACCGCCCGGATAACCGAGTCCGAGCACTCTTGCGACCTTGTCATAGGCCTCCCCGATCGCATCATCCGCTGTCGTTCCGATGACTTCAAAGTCATAATCATTCTTCATCCATACCAGCTCGGTATGGCCGCCGGATACGACCAGCGCCATCAGCGGGAATTTCAGTTCCGTCACAAATGCGTTGGCATAGATGTGTCCGGTTATGTGATGCACCGGGACAAGCGGCTTGTGATACGCAAAGGCAATGGTCTTTGCGGCCATGACGCCGACATGCAGGGAACCGATGAGTCCCGGGCCGAGCGTATAGGCAACCGCATCGATGTCATCCATCGAACAGCCCGATGCCGCAA
>CAMOOA010000193.1 GCA_946621045.1 uncultured Erysipelotrichaceae bacterium | reverse complement strand
TGCGGTTGACCTTCTTCTTCACGGAACCGATGGTTCCGAACCTCCCTGAGCCCGAACAAAATGAAAGGGACAAGTATCTCGCCCCAGGCGTGTTTACAGGTGATATGGATCAGATGGGGTCATCACCCCGGAGTTCTTGAGAGCAAGTCGTCACCCTCACCAATTTTGCATAGCTTCCGGATCATTTTTTATGCGGCGGAAACGGAACCGCTGTCTGAAACAGGATACACGGATTAAAATTAAAGAAGATATCACAGTAAGGAAAGAGGACAGCACAATATGATCATTGGCGCAGTAATGGTTCCCCATCCGCCGATTGCGGTTCATGAGATCGGCAGGGGAGAAGAAGCGAAGATTCAGACCACACTGGACAGTTTTGACGCTGTCGCAGACTATATTGCAGAGCAGAAGCCGGACACGATTGTTTTAACCACGCCGCATGCGGTCATGTATCGGGACTGGTTCAACATCTCCGGCGGACCGGAGGCGTACGGCGACTTCAGCCGCTACCGGGCAAAGAAAGTGTCCTTTCATGCGGATTATGACGAAGACTTTGTAAAGCGTCTGGAAGCCTTATGCAGAGCGGAGAATGTTCCGGCGGGAACGGATTACGACCGGGATCCGGAACTTGATCAGGGGACGATGGTGCCGCTGTACTTCATCAACCGGAAATATACAGATTATAAACTGGTACGGATCGGGTTGAGCGGATATCCGCTTTCCATGCATTACCGGTTCGGGATGATGATACAGAAAGCGGCGCAGGAAACAGATAAACGGATCCTGCTTGTCGCAAGCGGCGATCTTTCACATTGCGAGAAAGAGTACGGCCCGTACGGATTTAAACCGGAAGGTCCCGAATACGATGCGCGTCTGATGCAGGATATGTCATCTGCCTCATTCGGAAATCTGATGCGGTATTCCGATGCATTTCTGGATAAGGCGCAGGAGTGCGGCCATCGTTCCTTTACCATCATGGCCGGTGCCCTGGACGGACTTGCGGTTCATGCACGCACGCTGAGTCATGAGGCGACGTTCGGTGTCGGGTATGGGTTTGTCATCTATGATATTGCCGGAACGGATGAATCCCGGCATTTTCTGGATGCCTATGAGACAGCGGTGAAAACAGAGTGCCGCGCAAAAACAGAAGCGGCGGATGCGTATGTAAAACTGGCGGTGCAGACCATACAGGAATGGGTGATGAACCGGAGACGGCCAGCGCTTCCGGATGATCTGCCCGAAGAAATGCGGTCACAGCGTGCCGGCGTATTTGTCTCCATTCATAAGCTTGGTTCCCTGCGCGGCTGCATCGGTACGATCGGACCGGTGCGCTCCTGCATCGCAAAGGAGATCATTGAAAACGGTATTTCCGCATGTTCACGGGATCCCCGGTTTGAACCGGTCACCGCGGAAGAACTTCCGTATCTGGAAGTATCGGTGGATGTGCTGAGTGAACCGGAACCGATTGAAGGAAAAGACCAGCTTGATGTAAAGCGTTACGGTGTGATTGTCTCCTCGGAGGACGGCCGCAGAGGACTGCTGCTGCCAAACCTTGACGGTGTGGATACCGTGGAGGAACAGATTTCCATTGCCCGCTCCAAAGGCGGAATCGGTGAATATGAAGATTATCAGCTCGAGCGGTTTGAGGTCGTGCGTCATGAATGAACTTCGCTGCGAGGTCTGTTTTCATCACTGCGTGCTGAAGGAAGGCATGTACGGCCGCTGCCGCGCACGCATGAACCGTAACGGTGAAAATGTATGCGCCAACTACGGACGGATCACAAGTCTTGCGCTGGATCCGATTGAAAAGAAACCGCTGGCAATGTTTTATCCGGGATCGCTGATCCTTTCCGCCGGCTCCTACGGCTGTAATCTTTCATGCCCGTTCTGTCAGAACTGGCAGATTTCGATGGCGGACGAAGATACTTCCGGCTTCGAAGAATGGAATGCGGAACAGCTTGCGTCTCTGATTCTGAAAACGGATGACAGTATCGGCATCGCCTTTACCTACAATGAACCGCTGATCGAGTGGGAATATATCCGGGATGTGGCGGAACTTGTAAAACCCGCCGGAAAACAGGTCGTGCTTGTTTCAAACGGCTGCGCCGAGCCGTGGGTCCTGAAGGAACTGGCACCGTACATTGATGCGATGAATATCGATCTCAAGGGCGATGCGGCGTTTTACCGGGAACTCGGCGGAAGCTATGATGCGGTGAAGGAGACAATCGCATACATGCATGACAAATGCCATGTGGAGATCACCTCGCTGATCATTCCGGGGAAAAATGATTCCCGGGAATGGGTGAAGAACGAAGCGGCGTGGATCGCCGGGCTTGATCCGGATATTCCGCTTCATCTTACGCGCTACTTTCCGCGCTTCCGTTATTCAATACCGGCAACGCCGCCGCAGACGCTGTATGATCTGAAGGAAGCCGCAGAAACTTCGCTGCGGCACGTATTTACGGGGAATGTCTGAATGATGAAACACAGTCTGAATGAAATCGAACGGGAAGCGCGCAGAGATCATGTGCCGGTCATGCTGGGGGACGGAATGGAGTTTCTTCTGGACTATATCCGTTCGCACCCGGAAATCATGCGCGTTCTGGAATGCGGAACCGCTGTCGGCTGGTCGGCGATGAAGATCGCGGGCGTGCGGGAAAATATCACGGTGGATACCCTGGAGATCGACCCGCACATGCATGCGCAGGCGGTCCGGAATATTCACGAAGCCGGACTGGATGATCGTGTATTTGCGCATCTCTGCGATGCCGGACTGTATCGGACAAATCAGTACTATGATCTGTTTTTTATCGATGCGGCGAAGTCGCAGTACCGCATGT
>CAMOOA010000192.1 GCA_946621045.1 uncultured Erysipelotrichaceae bacterium | reverse complement strand
CCTATCAGATTCCGAATATCAATATTCCGATCATCAAGGATATTCCGATTCTCGGCCGGATCATCTCCGGGCAGAGTCTTCTGACCTATGTCGCAGTGCTCTGCGTATGGTTTGTATGGTTCCTGCTGAAGCGGACCCGTGTCGGTCTCCGCATCCGCTCCGTCGGTGAGAACCCGAAAGCGGCGGAATCCGTCGGTATCAGCGTAAAGAAGATCGGTTACATCTCATTCCTGTTCTGCGGCCTGTTTGCCGGACTTTCCGGAACCTTCCTCTCGATGAGCTGGGTTACCTTCTTCATGAAGAACATGGTCAACGGCCGGGGCTATATCGGTCTCTCCGCACAGAACATGGCGAACGGACATCCGGTCGGATCTGCGCTTGTATCACTGCTGTTCGGTGCGACCAGTTCACTGTCGCTGACCCTCAAGTCACAGTCCAACTTCCCGACGGAATTCCTGGAAATGATTCCGTATCTTGCGACCATACTTGCAATTGTATTTACAAGTCTGTACTCGATTCACCGCAAGCGGAAGATCGAACAGGGTATCAAATAAGTCTCATCTGCGTTTTGCGGCAGGATATCGGTTCCAAAGAAAAACCGGTATCCTGTTTTGTTTGATAAGGAGGATAAAGAACATGATTCAGCCACATATTCAGCTTTCCGAAGTAAATGCAGAAGCTGCGATTCTTCCCGGGGATCCGGCACGTCTGGACCGGATCGCAAAGGAACTTTCCGATGTGCGGGAGCTTGCGTATAACCGGGAATTCCGTTCCCTGTGCGGCATGTATGAAGGAATGCCGATAATCGCATGTTCCACGGGAATCGGCGGAAGTTCTGCCGCAATTGCAATCGAGGAACTCCATAATCTCGGCGTGAATACCATGATCCGGATCGGATCGTGCGGTGCACTGCAGAAGGGAATCGGTCTCGGAGATCTGATCTTTGCGGAAGGCGCCGTACGTGATGAAGGTACATCCCATGCCTATGCAGATATCCGGTATCCGGCGGTTCCCGATCACAGGCTGCTGGAGGAATGTATCCGAAAGGCAGAAGAAATGAAGTGGACATATCATACCGGTATCGTCCACAGTCATGAAAGCTTCTATATCGATACCAACGCGGAGGAAGAAGCTGTCTGGAGCCGGTACGGCGTGCTGGGCGCAGATATGGAGACCGCAGCGCTGTTTACGGTCGGAAGACTGCGCAGGATCCGGACAGCCTCCATTCTCAACAATGTTGTTCTCTACGGAACCGATACCTCGGAATCGATCGGAAGTTACGAGGACGGCGCATCCCTGACCGTTGAAGGTGAACGCAGGGAAATCATCACTGCGCTGTCCGCACTCAGAAATGCCGGATGAAAAAGCGGGTTCTGTTCATTGACTGCATCATGCGCGGGCATTCCCGCACGCATCTGCTTTCCGATTCGTTTTTTGACGGACTGGATAAAGACCGTTTTCAGGTTCATACGCTGAAGCTTGAAGAACTGGATCTTCAGCCGCTGGCCGGTGAGTTTTATTTCGAACGGGAGGCGCTGCTTGCCGAAGGGAATCTTGACCATCCGCGGTTCCACTGGGCAAAACTCTTTGCGGCAAGCGATCTGATCGTCATTGCGGCGCCGTTCTGGGACCTCAGTTTCCCATCGCTTCTGAAAGTGTTTATTGAGAATATCTGTGTGGAGGGAATCACATTCCGTTCGGATGAAACCGGACTGCACGGTCTCTGCCGGGCGGACAGACTGGTGTATCTCACCACAAGAGGCGGATTTATTGAAACGGGATCTCCGTTTGAACAGGCGACTCCGTATCTGAAGGCACTGTCACAGCTGCTGGGATACGGGGAAGTCATTACAATTGCGGCAACCGGCATGGATGTGCAGGGATATGATGTGAAGAATGCGCTGCGTCAGGCGATGGCTGCGGCGAAAAAAACCGCCGAACAGATATCGGCGGAATAGGATCATTACTTCAGTTTTTCCGTATTCTTGAAATGAAGCTTGGCGACTTCGCCGAGCTTTTCTTTTCCGAAGCGCTCCACGAATTCTTTTGCGCAGCGGTCGGCAGGGGCACCGGATCCTTTCGCAAACTTCATCCCGTAGTATTCTTCCATCTTGTCCATATATTCCAGGAATGCGTTGCGGGCAAGGATCGAAGCAGCTCCGACGGCAGGATATTTGTTTTCTGCCTTGGTCTCAAAGTGAAGCGTCCGTACAACGCTTGGCTCCGTGCGAAGATAACTGTAATACATCGGTTTCGGCGCAAACTGATCCACGATGCAGAAGGAAGGGAGCGTATGCTTCGCCGCAAGATTGAGATATGCCTGATTATGAAGCTTTGCCTTGATCGCATTCATGTTCGTCGTGGTATGAACCTGATTGTAATGCGAAGGGGAAACGATGAGAATCGTATGAGGCAGAAGTTTTTTGAGCTCCGGCGCAATCCGGCGGATATCCGCATCCGTAACGGCCTTGGAGTCTCTGACGCCGAGCTCATGAAGCCGGGCAAGATCCGCTTTTGTGACAATCGCGGCACTGACGCATACCGGACCGAAGTAATCGCCGGTCCCGACTTCATCGCTGCCTGCCTCGGGGAGCGGAATGTCTTCGGCGGTGTTCTGAAAGGGAGAGGCGTAAACTTCCGCATCATTTCCCTGAAAGACCACTTTTCCGCTTGTATAGCATGTGATGACACAGTTTTCCGGGCGGAGCTGCCAGTCCGCATACTGCGGGGCAGGAGTTTCATATTCGCGAAATGCATCATAAAGACGCTGTTTCTGTTCGGAATTCAGTTTGATTGTGATCGTACTCATGGCGAAATTGTAGCACACATGATATTGTCTTGCTTATGAGTAT
>CAMOOA010000191.1 GCA_946621045.1 uncultured Erysipelotrichaceae bacterium | reverse complement strand
AGCCCATGATCAGGATGATGCCCGCAATCAGGGCAATCGGCGCAAGACTGGAAGGTTTGAAAATCTGAAGCCAGCCGGCCGCCCCGTCAAGATCCAGCAGACGGATGATCTGTCCGGTCACCGTGGTGCCGACGTTGGCGCCGATGATGATGCCCAGGGACTGACGCAGGGAAATGATGCCTGCGCCGACAAGGCCGGAAGTGATTACGATTGTGGCAGTGCTGGACTGAATAATGGCAGTGACCGCAAGTCCAAGCAGAAATGCTTTCACGGGATTGTTTGTGACGCTTTCCATCGCCACCTTCAGAGTGCCGGAGGAACTTTCCTTCAGGCCGTCACCCATCAGCCGCATGCCATACAGAAACATGGCAAGTCCCCCGAATAACGTGAGTATATTAAAGAAATCCATAGTGTTTTTCTTCAGTCTCCCTGCATATATGCGAAACAGTCAAATTTTACCACGCTTCGGGGTTTGTTTTCTTATCCGTATGATGATTTTTCGCCAACTTCTCACTGCCGCAATAATGCAAATGACAGAGTGATGTTATATATTTATACCAAACGGAAAGGGTATATAAAGCATGGTCAATGAACTGTTTTACGCATATCTGATACAGATGATGTCCCTTTTTCTGTTCACGCTGTTTTTGCTGTTCAAGTTTTCCCCGGATCTTGTAAGCAAGGATGAACACAATACTTTCCGTGTCATGCTGGTATCGTTCATGGGCTATGTCTTTCTGTGCACGCTCTGGGCGATGTGTGAATTCCGTCTGATCGTACTCCCTGTGGAGGTGCTGTTTACCATATATGAACTGACCACCATTTCCGTCGTTACCGTCTGTTTCATGCTGTTCTGGTTCATGCTGCTGCGGATCGCGCCGCGCGCATACCGCAGACCGGCTGTGAAATGGCTGGTGCCGCTTCCGTATGTCTTCACCGTGGCTCTGATCGTCACAAACTACTGGACAAAAGCGGTCTATACCATCGATGCTTCCCAGCATATGCAGTATGAGTGGGGATATAATGCAGTGCTCCTGATCACCGTTGCCTACTTTGCCACAATCATGGTGATTGCCGCAGTCAAATACCGGCAGACATCGGTTGCCTCAAAACGGCGGACATACCGGCTGATCATTGAGGCAATGCTCTTCATCTTCATCTGTGCCTATGTGGACAATATGTTCCGGTATCTGACGATTCTTCCGGTTGCCGCATTCGGCGCAATTCTGTTTATCTTTGTGAATATACAGGAGTCCGGCATCAATTCCGACAAGCTGACGCTTATGAACAACCGCCGCAAGTCAGATGACTATCTGTCCGACCGGCTGAAGACGATCAGTGAAGACAAGCCGATGTATCTGTATGTGTTTGATGTGGATTCCTTCAAACAGATCAATGACCGCTACGGGCATGCGGAAGGGGATGAGGCGCTGGTCATGACCGCTTCCGCCATCAAGCAGACAGTCGGAAAATACACCGGGTTTGCGGCACGGTTCGGCGGAGATGAGTTTATCATCGCCTGGATGCCGGAAGGAAAATATGCGGATACGGCGCTGATTCCGAACACCGTTTCCAGCCTGCTGAAAGAAAGCTGCAGGGAAAAGGGCAAACCCTATGAACTGAGCGTCAGCTGGGGATGCGCCGTCTGTACCGATCCGTCTGTTTCTGCCGCGGCATATATCAAGGAGGCGGATGAAGGTCTCTATGAAATGAAACGCCAGCATCATCGGGACCGCTGAAAACATACGAAAAAAAACAAGGCATGAATTCCGGGTCAAGGGAACGCATGCCTTTTTAAATAATATTCTGATCAGATATGTACGGACACCGTTCAGCCGTTCAAAGGTGTGACGGTTATTTCATTCTTGTGTCCGCCGTTGTTGTGGATCCTGACTGTATAACCGGACGCAGAATCGTTTTGGTTGAGAGAAATGGTTCCGTTCTCATTCAGGTACGGCGCTATTGCGTTTCTGATGTCAGCTTCGGTCACTTTTCCGTTTCCGTTAAATCCAATCGTAAAGGTGCCGTTACGATTGATGGTGAATGTTACCGTCTGTCCTTTATTGGTATTCATCTCCTTCATCAGGTCACTGACAACATTGCCGATGTTTGAGGCAATTCCCTGATTTTCGGTCTGCGCTGCCTCAATATCCTGCTGGGTTGGAGTCGTTCCTCCGGGATCATCGGTACCGCCTTCGGAACCGGAGCTGCCGTCCCAGCTGATGGTAACGGACGATGTGACCGGGTCATAGGTCACGGTACAGCTTCCGCCGGGCACCGGGGACCCTTTCCAGTGCTCGCTGTCACTGGGTGAAATGCCGCCGATCGATACATTGTCCATATTTTCGGTCCAGCCGGCTGTCTTCTGGGCAATCGGGGAAATTGTGCCGGAGTATGTTCCGTCTGCCCTGTGAATCGTCTGTCCGTCATGTACTGCGGCTGTGTCCTCGGAAATGGCCGCAGCCATGACTTCGGCGTAGAGACTTCTTGCATTCGCAAGATCTACGCTCTCCCGGCTTTTTTCCAGCTGACTTGTAAAAATGGGTATGGATATTGCGACCAGAACGGCGATGATTGCCACGACTATCAACAGTTCTGCGAGGGTAAAACCGCGTCTGTTTCTTCTCATATACCTGCCCTCCATACAATAAAATGGAATTGATTCTGAATATAACGGATGATCTGTGGGTAATCTGTGTACTTAAACATAACATATACATGCAACATGCATTATTTCAACTGCCGCTTGCGGCAGATGTTCTGTCAGGTCAGGAAACGAAAATCGTCCGGCAGTCCGATACGCAGATATAATGCAGAAGGAGGCATTTGACATGAAACAGCAGGCATACAATCCGTTCCTTCCG
>CAMOOA010000190.1 GCA_946621045.1 uncultured Erysipelotrichaceae bacterium | reverse complement strand
CTCACCGCCCAAGCTAATAGCTATGGACGGTGTACCCACGCCTATGTTCATGGAACAGTGGAAAAAGCGAATCAGATACGCAGGCGCAGCGGCGCTGATCCTGGCGCTGAGTGCAGCGCCGGTCCGTGCGGCAGGCATCCTTGGCGAGCAGGCGCCCGCACCGGAAGAACCGGCCGGGATCGTCGCATCGTTTGGAAAAGCGGAAGGCGCGCTCGGCGATACGATGCAGGCATCGTTTATGAAGTTCCGGCTGAACGCCGCCGTTACCGCAGACCGCTATCAGTCGATTGCGGCGGAAGAGGGCATGCAGCTGCTGGTGCTGAATATTACAACGCTCGTAACCCAGAACAAGGGCATGATGCTTTACGATACGGATTATCAGATCCAGTGGGGCGGCGAAGGCGAAGCGGACTACAGCGAGCCGGTCACCTACCGCGATGAATGGGCGGATTCCGTCTGTTATATGAAGGAAGTGAATCTCGACGGCATCACGAGTCTGTTTCCGGGCTCCGCAGTGCTTGCGCCGGGCGAAGCCGTGACCTATGACTATGTATATCAGGTGCCGGCGGGCACCGCGGATTACCGGCTGATGTTCAAGGAATACTTCGAAGACGAAAGTCTCGGCGATTACTATATCGTGACATTCCATGCCGATCCTGCAGGGGAAGTATCCGGCACGCTCGGCGAAATTGTACCCGCCAGCGGCACAGGCGTTCTGGAACCTTCGGCGCCGGCAGAGACCGCAGAGCAGGCGCCTGCGGATGGCGAAGCAGCACCTGCGGACGCAGATGCCGCACCGCAGGGATAACACGGAAGACAGAGGAGTCAGGAGAAACCTGATTCCTTTTTCTGACAGGAGGGCTATAATTTATAGGATATGAGCGAAACACCGGCAAACAGACACGAAGAACCGAAACAGGAAACCTTTCTGGAAGGAGTATGGGATTTCATCAAGACACTGTGTGTCTCGATGATCGTCGTTTTTCTGATCACCAATTTCATCGCACGGCCGATTCAGGTGATCGGGACTTCCATGTTTCCGACACTTCAGCCCAATTCCATCGGCCTGGCAAATATACTCGGCCGGCGGACTGCGGGACTGAAGCGCTTTGATATTGCGATCATCTATGTAAATGAAAAGAAGGACTATCTGGTCAAGCGCGTCATCGGACTCCCCGGCGAAACGGTGTCCTATCAGGACGGCACGCTGTATATCAACGGGGAAGCCATGGATGAGCCGTTTCTGGATGAAGCGTATCCGGAAGGAAGAGGCAGCGATTTCATGACGGATGTGGAACCGCTGACGCTTGGCGCGGAAGAATACTACTGTCTCGGCGACAACCGTCCCGCAAGCAGGGACAGCCGTTATTACGGTCCGTTCACGGAGGATTCCATTGTCGCAAAAGGAGCACTGATCCTTTATCCGTTTTCCGAGTTCGGAGTGAAGTCATGGTAACCGTACAGTGGTATCCGGGCCATATGGAAAAGGCCCGCCGGGATATGGCGGAACACCTGAAGGCCGTTGACATGATCATTGAGGTCCGCGACGGACGGATTCCCATGGCAAGCCGCAATCCGATCCTGGATGAAATGGCGCCGCAGAAGCCGCGGCTGATCGTACTGTCAAAGATCGATCTTGCGGATGAGGCAAGGACTGCGGAGTGGGTGGAATCCCTGAAGAAGGAAAACCGGGACTGCCTTGCGCTGGATCTTGCGAAGGACAAAACCGTAAAGAAACAGATCGTTGCGTCCTGTGCGCAGCTGACAAAGGAAAAGAGGGAGCGGATGATCCGCCGCGGTATCCGGCCGCGGGCGATGCGGGCAATGGCCTGCGGAATTCCGAATGCGGGCAAGTCCACGCTGATCAACCGGATCGCCGGAAGGACCAGTGCCAGGACCGCAGACAAGCCGGGAGTGACCCGTGCACTTACCTGGATCAAGGCGGACAGCACGCTGGAGATCCTGGATACGCCGGGCGTGCTCTGGCCGAAGTTTGAAGATCCCCGCACCGGAAGCCTGCTTGCGGCGACAGGTGCGATCAATGAGAATATTCTCGATCTCAAGGAGATCGCAATGGATACGATCCATGTGATCCGGGAATACTACCCTGGCATTCTGGAAGCGGAGTATCACGCCGAAGAAAGCACGCGTACAGATGTCATGCTGGAAAAGATTGCGGAAACGCGGCATCTGCTTAAGGACAGCAATGTTCTTGACATTGACCGGGCCGCATCGGTATTCCTGCATGAGCTGCGCAGGGGAAAGCTCGGACGGCTGAGCCTGGAATGGATAAGGAATGATGAAACCGAAAAAAGTCTGTCCGAATGACTATGAACATGAAGCCTGGGCAAAGGGACAGGTTCTGCTCGGCATTGATGAGGCAGGGCGGGGACCGCTTGCCGGACCGCTCGTGACGGCCGGCGTCATCTTCCCGATCGGCTATGAAAATCCGGATATCTATGACTCCAAGGCGATCAGTGAAAAGAAACGGGATGCGCTGTTTGATCTGATCAAGGAGGATGCGCTTTACTTTGAGATCCGCATCGTCACCCCGGAAGAAATTGACCGGTACAACATTTACCGTGCGGACCAGCGCGCCTTTGCGGCGATTGCGGAGGATCTCCCGGCAGATGTGGTGCTTACGGATGCCATGCCCATTGAAGGGGACAGCCGGGTGATACCGCTTGTGAAGGGAGATCAGAAGTCCGTCAGCATCGCGGCAGGGTCGATCCTTGCCAAGGTGACAAGAGACCGCATCATGACGGAATACGATGCGCTCTATCCGCAGTACGGGTTTGCGAAGCACAAAGGCTATCCGACGAAGCAGCATCTTTCCGCCATCGAGCAGTACGGCATCACGGAGATCCACCGCAGAAG
>CAMOOA010000189.1 GCA_946621045.1 uncultured Erysipelotrichaceae bacterium | reverse complement strand
AGATCCGCCGGCTGTAGTCCATATACAGCGCCATGCGGGGCGTCGCCGCCACAAAATCCACCGCAAGCGAAGGATCTTCCTTCAGCTGGGCGGAATAAAAACTGGAGCCGGTCAGCTTCATTCCCGGCGCCTTCCGTTTCCGCTGATTATTGATCTCCTTCACCTTCTGTTTCACCTCAAACAGCCGCGGACGGCCGGAGATGCCCATCGCTTTGAGCGACGGGGAAACCGCAAGACAGATCGTCTTGTCCGTGCGGGAGGTATCCGCAACCACAAGATTTGTGCTCAGCGGATCAAGCCCCCGTTCGTTGCATTCCACCGACGCATAAAAGGACTTCAGGTCAATTGCGGAATAGATTCTGTTTTTCATGCCGGCAGGTTCACTCATACAGTATTCAGCGGCCCTCCCATACAAACAGGCCTTTCGATGCCGCAAGCTTCCGGATCCTCCCAAGCAGGGTTTCATCCGGACCGTATACGGTCATATGATTATCATCCCCGTTCAGCGCAAGCAGCGCTTCCTGCGGCGCTGTCAGGATCAGAATTCTTCCCTGTGTCTGAAACACTTCGTTCATCCATGCGGAAAGCACTGCGGCGGACGGGTTTGTCATCCATTCTCCGCGGCAATTTACATGCAGGTCATAATAACAGTTCAGTTTCAGCAGGATATCCGTAAACACTGCGAACAGCTCCGCCGTATGAAAGGTTTCTTCCAGCGAGGCATACTGCCCGGCACTGTGTTCCGGCACCCGTTCGGGAAGGCCGTCTATCACCAGGCATGGTTTTTCAAGCAGCGCTTCGGTCCGCTCATCAAGGTCATGCATATGAACTCATTATACCAAGTACCGGTCCTTACATGACCGCCTGCAGGATGTGTTTTCCGCCTGACTGTTTTATAATGCTTTATGTTTATGTCCCGGCTGAAACTCCTGATCACAGGATTGTGCATATCCGCCCTGATAACATCTGCCGGATCTCCTGTTTCCGTACATGCGGAAAACGGCGATCCGGATTTTTCCGATACCGAATACTGGAACAGTCTCTGTACGGATACCGATTCTCTTTCTGATGAAGATGTAAAAAACTGCCAGGCCTATACGCAGTATATGCAGGAGCGCAACTCCGAACTGCAGTCACAGATCGAAGGCATTGACGCAAGAAAGGAAGAGATCGCCGCGGCGATCTCGGACTATGACGCGCAGATCGCGGCATTCAATACGCAGATCACCGGCATCACCGGAATGATCGAGGATTTAAGCATGCAGATAAAGGCGGTGGAGGAACAGATCGCGGATATCCAGAGCCGGATCGAAGCCAATGAGAAAGCCATCACAGAGAAACAGAATGATGTGAATGAACTGAAGGAAAAGGTCGCAAAACGGCTGGTCGAAGAACAGAAGACGATGCGCACCTATCAGTTTCTCGATATTCTGATGGGCGCCGGTTCCTTTGAAGATTTTATCCGTCTTGCGAACGGCATGAATGACATTTACGCCCATGACAGCCATTCGCTGGAACAGCTGAATGCCAGCATCAATTCCCTGAATGAAATGGAAGCGCAGCTGCGCAGCGATCAGGAAGAAGTGCAGAACATGGAGACCGAGCTTGCGGCCGGCAAGCAGATGCTGGACTCCCAGCAGGCTGCCCTGCTTTCCTCCCGGCAGGAACTGCAGGTTCTCCAGCAGAACTACAGCCGGCAGCTGGCAGCCGCAGAACAGGAAAAGACAGACGCAGAGAATGCGATCGCCGCAAACCAGTCGCAGATCGGCGATATCCGGGATTCCATCGCGAACCGTCCGACCCCTACACCGGTGCCAACACAGAAACCGGCGGATCCGGAACAGCCTGCGGCATCTGCCGAACCGGCGGAACCGTCCCCGGCAGAGAGCGAATCTCCTGCCGAATCGGCGCAGCCGGAAAGCAGCGCAGCTCCTTCTTCCACACCGGAACCTTCTTCCGCTCCCTCATCCGAAACTGCCGCTGAAGGAACATCCACGCCGCCCGAAACCGGAAGCACCGACGGCAATCCCTACTACGGCGGATGGTCAAACTGCACATGGGGAACCTGGCAGCTCGTCCACGATACACTCGGCATCTCACTCCCCGGCTGGGGTATGGCCGGCAACTGGCTGAACGACGCGGCGCGCTCCGGCTATGCGACCGGAAGCACCCCGAAGGTCTACTCGATTGCGGTATACTCCTGGCACGTCGGATTTGTGACGGCAGTGGACGGCGACCGCGTATACATCAAGGAAGGCAACTACCTCGGTCATTATTATGAGCGCTGGGTGCCCGCGGAGGGCCTTCCCTACACCGGTCAGGCGTGTCTTGGATATATTTATCTCTGAAGCACTGGATGACAGTGCTTTTCATTTCCGAACAGGCATTATTTCCCCGTTTCTTGACAGGGTGTCTATAATATTAAATGCGTAAGAAAGAAGGAAAATTATGACAAAAGTTGATGTAATATCCGGCTTTCTCGGAGCCGGAAAAACAACACTGATCTCCAAGCTGGTGAAGGAAGTCTTCCCCGGTCAGAAGATCGTGCTTGTGGAAAACGAATTCGGTGAGATCGGAATCGACGGCGGTTTTCTGAAGGAAGCCGGCATTGAGATCCGTGAAATCAACAGCGGATGCATCTGCTGCACACTGAAGGGTGATTTTGAGGAAAGCCTCAAACAGGTCGTTGAGACCTATGAACCGGAACGGATCATTATTGAGCCGTCCGGTGTCGGAAAGCTTTCCGATATCCTGCGGGCAGTGAAAACCGTGGACGGTCTGGAACTCTCCAGCTACTCCACCGTTGTGGACGGCAACCGCGCCAAAGTCTATCACCGGAATTTCAAGGAATTCTTCGATGATCAGATTGCGACTGCCGCATGCGT
>CAMOOA010000188.1 GCA_946621045.1 uncultured Erysipelotrichaceae bacterium | reverse complement strand
TCGAAGTAATAAGACAGTACATCCAGGAACAGGGAACGGAAGAACACTTAGCCAGGAAGAAACGAAAGGCGGCTTGAACCACCCAATCCGCTGGTTGGATGGAGATTGCGCCGCCTGGAAATTTTATTCAAAGGGGACCGTTCTGAGATCTTCGTTTTCCTGCACTTCAAAGATGATTTCCATGATGGGATCGAAGGAGGTTTCGATCGCAGCCCGGCACTGTTCCGGCGCGGTTTCCTCTGTCATGCCGTAATAGTTTTCACAGGTCTTCATATAGTCCGCAAGAAGTTCGTCGCAGCCGGCGCCGCACAGCGCCTCGATGACTGCGGCCGCATAACCGGTGCGGTCTTTTCCTTCGGTGCAGAAAAAGAGATACGGACCTTCTCCCTGAATCATCCGGTAAAGAGCCTGCGAAAGATCGCGGTGGAATTCTTCGGATGCCGGATTGACGCCAAGGCCGATCACATGCACGGAGCCTGTATCGCAGAGACGGTCAAAGTAATCGGAGTGCCAGGTATCCTTTGCGCGGAAGCCGGCAAGTGATTCTTCCGTATCGGAGAAGTCCAGTATGGTCCGGATGCCGTACTGTTCCGCAAGGTCATCAACCGTATCGGCGCGGTTCATGGTGCTGTTGGTCATGGTCGCTGACCGGTATATCACTCCCGGCGCAATCTCTCCGCCGGAGAGTGCGCGGAAGTTTTCGAATGTTTCCGCATCCGGGTAGTCTTTGATGTCATCGGAATGGGACTGGGCGAATGTCTCCTGTTCATTCAGGTATCTGCCCTTTTCCTTCAGAGTGATGGTCACGGTGTCGCCGTCCTGAAGATTCCATACATTCCAGCTTCCCTCACCGATGTTGAAGGCAAGATTGATTTCGTCAAGCCCCGGGCAGGCAACCGCCACCGGGCTGTTCGGCCGGACATAATAGCCGTTGTGATAGGGAATGTCATCGAGCGTGAGTCCGTTGCTGAAGGAAAGGGTGACGCTGTCGCCGAACGAAAACCCCAGTTTTTTCATATCGCTTCCGTTGATCAGTGCGTTCGTGGAGTGAAACACCGGATCCATTACCACTTTTATATTTTCTGCTTTCACGGCATCGGCTTTGCTTTCCTCCGCGGCCGGTTCTGCATCCGTCTTCTGCCCGCATGCAGAGAAAAACGGCAGTATCAGGAAGGCGGATAAAATGATCGGTTCTTTCTGCATCGCTATACCTCCTGTCAGCGGTGTGACATACACAGTCAATTACAAACGGAGGCGGATGCACGGCGAACCCGTCATGAATCCGATTCCCAAGAATATCGTTTACGCATACAGAGTTAATCGGTTAGAATAGGAAACCGTATACGGAGAATATCAATATGGAAGGTTTTATCGCCTGGTTCATGAGCACGATCGGGCAGTATATATCAAAGGAACTTGCAGTATTTCTTGTCAGTATGGTTCCGCTTGTGGAACTGCGCGGCGGCCTGCTTCTTGCGAGCATGCTGGGGATTCCGATGTGGAGGGGTATTTTCTTCTGCGTCCTCGGAAACATTTTCCCAATCCCTTTTATTCTTCTCTTTATAAAGAAGATCTTTCACTGGATGGCGGATCATCATATGTCAAAGCTTGTGGTGAAGATGGAAGAGAAGGCCGCAAAAAACAAACCGAAGATCGATCGGTACGGTCAGCTCGGACTGATTCTGTTTGTCGGCATTCCGCTGCCGGGAACCGGTGCCTGGACCGGCGCGCTGGTTGCTTCGCTGTTTGACATGGATCTGAAACGGGCAAGCATTTCGATTCTGCTTGGCATCCTGCTGGCCGCGGTTATCATGACGGCTGTTTCCTACGGCGCGCTCGGAAGTCTGTTCTGAGATAAAAAAAGACTTGACCCACGGAATTCATGCGTTATAGTTGTACCAGGCTGAGGGGATTTGTATGACCTGGCTTGGGGTCCGTTTTTGTCCGCTGCCCAGGCAACAGCACTGGCCTTCGCCGGTGCGGCGACCGGGGACGAATAGAAGCGAACACGCGGATCCTGCGGGCTTCATCACCCGCTGAAGATACACTCATCTGAAGATTTAACGATTTTAAGCCGTGTGATGCGGCTTTTCTTCTTGTTATAATGAACCTATGCTGGACTATACCGCACTGATTGTAGCTGCCGGCGCAGGGACGCGCATGGGGCTCGGATACAACAAAGCCTACTACCGGATGGCAGACGGGAAGACGATTCTCGAACATACGATGGACTGTTTCCTGCAGGATGAAGACTGCAAGGAGATTGTCGTGGTGACAGATTCCGAAGACTTTTATCATGCCCTCGGACCGGATACGATCGGAAAGATCGTTGTCGTCCAGGGCGGCGCATCCCGTGAGGAAAGCGTCTGGAACGGCATGAAGGCAGTGCTTTGCGATACGGTATTCGTACATGACGGGGCGCGGCCGTTTCTTCCGGAAGAGTGCCTCGGTGCACTGAAAAAAGTGATGGAGACGGAAGACGCCGCCTGCCTGATGGTTCCGTGCAAGGATACGATCAAAGTTGTGGCGGACGGACGCATTAAAAAGACGCTGCCGCGCAGTACACTGATGGCTGCCCAGACACCGCAGGCATTCCGGACAGAACTTCTCATGGACTGCATGGAGAAAGCGCGGAGGGATGGATTTGAGGCGACGGATGACTGTTCCATCGTCGAAGCCTATTCCGATGTGAAGATTGCCGTGGTGGAAGGCAGTTACGCAAACCGGAAAATAACAACCGTTGAAGATCTGTGAACATCTCACAGATTTTTTGTGACTTTTTTGTGCCTGAATGACAAAATGAGAGATTAATACGATATTATTGTTCTGCGCGCGCTTTTTGGCGCCTCAAAGGGGGACACCAGAAATGTCACTTGCTTCTATGAACTGGGGGATGATCCTCGGC
>CAMOOA010000187.1 GCA_946621045.1 uncultured Erysipelotrichaceae bacterium | reverse complement strand
CTTCATTGGTCATGACATTCATGGATGTAACGCGGTACATCACACCCTGATATTCCACGTGGGCTCCCATCTTGGGAAGTCCGGCAGTCAGTTCCTTGTAGTTTGCGTCCTCGTATTTCAGACAGCACATCAGCTTGCCGCACATGCCGGAGAGCTTCTCCGTATTCAGGGCAAGCAGCTGGTTCTTTGCCATGTTGATGGAGATGACATCCATCTTTGACTTGAAGCGTGCGCAGCAGCATTCCATGCCGCAGACGCCGATTCCGCCGACCATCTTCGCCTTGTCGCGCTCACCGATCTGACGCAGTTCAATCCGGCAGTGCAGCTTTGCGCCGAGGCGTTTCAGCAGCTCACGGAAATCCACGCGCTGCTCGGCCTGATAGACAAACAGGATCTTGGAGCGGTCAAGCGTATAATCCGCCGAAAGCAGATGCATCCCGAGTTCAAGATTCCGGATCTCTTCCTCACAGATGGCCATTGCCTGTTTTGCGTAGTCGAGATTCTCACGGAAATCCGCCACATCACTCTGTCCTGCCCGGCGGTGAACCGGCATCAGAGGCGTATGGGGAACCGGATAGATGTCGGAACTTGTGCTTGCGGTCTGACAGGTCGCAAGTTCAAGACCCTGCGAGGTTTCCACGACAACCTTTTCGCCTGCCTTCAGGTCCGGCATGCTGGTGCCGAAGGTATAGGAGCGGCCGCTGTTATGAAACCGCACGGAAACCACATAATCATAGTGCCGTTGTTCAACAGCTGTATTTTCGTTATTGGACATGTTCTGAATCCTCCAGTCGGGAAATGGTCTGCGCCAGAAGCAGGCTCAGATCATTGTTTCGGTTTACTTTGTCGCGCGCTTCCGCGGCGATCTTCATCTGTTCCGTGCAGATACGCACGTAATCATTCCGGCGCTGCATCGCCGTGACAGCATCATGATACCATGACGGACCGGCTCCGTCATTTTTAAGCACATCATGAAAAAACTGCACAAGAAAGCGGAAATACAGATCCAGGGTATCCAGGTTTTCATCCCTTGCATCCTTGTATCGGACGCCTTCCCCCTCATCATTTCCCGCCTTGGAGCGATAGCGGTATTCATAATCCGCAAACAGCAGATCACGGCTTGCGTCAATGTTCAGGTACTGCTTCAGCATCCGCTTTGCGGTCTGATAGCTGCGTCCGGCAGCCATCTTTCCTGCTTCATTGGGACGCGGCGAGGCGATACTTACAAAAAAGATATCCTCTTCATCCAGACCCTCTTCTTCGCAGAACCGGATCAGTGTTTCGCGGCTCAGCGCCTGAAACGGAACCGTAATGCAGCGGGAGCGGATCGTCGGAAGAATGCGCTCGATATTGTCTGCCGTAAGCACCGCATATACATTGTCCGCCGGCTCTTCAAGGAATTTGAGCAGGCTGTTCATCGCGCTGAGACTGGAATTCTCCGCGTGCGTAATGACATAGACCTTGGTGCCGCGCTCCGATGACGCCGTCAGGGAAAACCGGCGCTGGATCATATCCACTTCTTCTTTTTTGATTGCCTCCCGGCGGGACCCGTCCAGGAAGATGAAGTCGCTGTGCTCGCCGTGATGCATCTGCGTGATCACCGCTGCCGAAGCTTCCGGCTCTCTGCACTCGATGACAAGATGGTCGCTTCCGGTGAGGATGCTTGCCGCAAACGTCATCGCCGCATCATCCTTCAGGGAATCGCCCGGCCCATGGAAAAGGTATGCATGAAACACATCGTTCTGTTTCAGTGCAGCTTCCAGCAGTTTTCCGGGCGGCGTGTCCGCAAGCAGACGGGTGATCCGGTCTCTGCGCTCCGCAGCGGAACGGTCCTCCGCTTCACTCTGCTTCTGGGCTTCCAGCGCTTCCTTTTCCTTTGCGGTAAGCTTCGTCTTAGTCGCCATCCAGAATCTCCCTGACAGCGCGGAGCGATTCTGCCACCACGGTTTCCAGCGGCTGTGAGGCATCGATCACAATCATGCGGTCGGATGCACTCTCAAGCACCTTCCGGTAACCTTCGCATACCGCCTGATGAAAGGCAACGCCCTCACTGTCAAGCCGGTCGGCCGCACGGCGTCTTGCATTGACGCGCTCCAGACCGGCTTCGGCCGAAATATCAAGATAAACGGTCTTTACCGGCATCTGTCCGCTGATCGCAAAGCGGTTGATGTCCATCACGGCCTCAGCGCCGATGCCGCGCGCATAGCCCTGATAGGCAATCGAACTGTCCACGAAGCGGTCGCAGATGACATGCGTTCCTTCCGCAAGCGCCGGCAGAACAATATCCTTCAGATGCTGGGCACGGCTCGCCGCATAAAGCAGCGCTTCACAGCGCGCATCCATATCGGTATTCTTCGGATCAAGAATGATATCGCGGATGGACTCCGCAATCGCGGATCCCCCCGGTTCCCTTGTATAGCGGACCGGGTATCCGAGTTTTTTCAGTTCTTCACAGACCGCCTGGGAAACCGTTGTTTTTCCGCTTCCGTCCGGTCCTTCAAATGTAATGAATCTTCCCTGTTTCATTCCCATGCCGTGGATACCCCATCCATATGCGTAATCTTTGGGTGGGGAGGAAACGGCTTCACCTCCCTTTCTCTTTAACAGTAAGTGTTGTAACTAAGTATATAACTTTGAGTGTTAAGAGTAATAGCACTGCCTTTGTTATGCCTTTCAGTATTGTCTGAAAGATATTCCAGAATATAGTCCGTTATATCGAATATTGGTTCGTTATTTGGTTCTGATGTGCATTTTTTTGTAAGTGTTTGTGCTATGCTTTAGGTGTCATGAAACCTCTCGCTCTTACTGCCAAAGTCAAACTTATCGTTTCCGATTCCGATATGCAGTTACTGCTGGATACCGTCAGGACATATACCGCTGCCTGTAACGTCGTATCGGAATGGATCTTTCACTCGCATGAACTGGAACACCGC
>CAMOOA010000186.1 GCA_946621045.1 uncultured Erysipelotrichaceae bacterium | reverse complement strand
ATAGCCGACCGCAAACAGTGCAGTCAGAGAATATCCGTTCATATCCGGAAACAGTTCACACAGTTTTTCCGGATCGAAGTGACCGATCCATGTCGTCGCAAGGCCAAGATCTGCGATCTCAAGCAGGATATGGGTTTCGACGATCGAGGCATCCACGTCCGCGAAGTTCTTTCCGTCATAATCACGCACCCATGCGGTCTTCGGATCGCCGCCGATCACAAAGACGACCGGACAGGGCTGTATAAACGGCTGCTTACAGACCGATTTCACTTTGGCGAGTGCTTCATCCGAGGTCATGACCCAGATTTTAAAGGGCTGGTTATTACAGGCCGTAGGTGCCGCAAGGCCGGCCTGAAGAATGGCACGGATCTGTTCTTCGGAAACCGGACGGTCTGTCAGCTTCCTGCAGGAATAACGGGTTTTGGCAAGCGTGAGAAAATCCATGACAGTATCTCCTTTTCCTAAACCATACCATGAGAAACGTCCGAATGCCTGCTGTTTGCCTGTATACTGAAACTGTATGATTACACTGAATTCTCTGCCAGTCAATTATGAAATCCTGAACGATCTGTATGAACATACGGATCAGTCCTTTTGTCTGAACCGTGTTGCGGTTCCGCTCGACGAGGATTCCACCCGGAATTATTTTCTTGCGGTCCGCTCCGGAATCAATAACGGCATGCCGTTTGACGCAAAGGGTATCTTTCTGGATGGAAAACTGATTGGAAAGGCGGAGCGAACAATTTATGAAGACGGCAGCGCAGAACTTGATCTGATCATCCGGAAGGAATACTGCGGAAACGGATACGGCACCGAGGCATTGAACCGGTTTTTAACACAGGCCGCGCAATGCACATCCTTCTGTGCCTACATTGAATCATCGAATCTTCCGGCCGCACGGGTGCTCGAAAAAAGCGGCTTCCATGCGAAACGGAACTTTCTTGCGGATGTCATGACGCCGCAGAACGGAACCTATGCATTACGCACAGTCGAAGGAACGGAGTACATCCGGGAAGGAGAGCCACTATGAAAAACAGACTGAAACGGATCACAGCACTTCTTTCGGTACTGATTCTTGGGGGCTGTACCGGATATGATTCAATGGTTGAACAGAATGGAATCCGGTATGCGGTTACCGCAAGCGGAAGGAAGGCGTTTGCGGCGGATGTCATCTGGCAGGTAAGCAGTGACCCGCAGGAAATCACAATCCCGGATGCGATTGACAAAGCATCTGTCACTTCGCTGGGCGGGTTCTACGGAACCGGCGTTCCGACCCCGTTTATGATTACCGGCGCAGCAGGCAGCTATGACTTCAGCACGGATACTCCGGATCCTTCCCGGTACGGGGCACCGCTGCGGATTGAGAATGTGCCGTTTACGATCGTCATTCCGGATTCGGTAACGGAAGTAAGGCAGGCGGCAGCCGGCGGATGTTACGGCGTCAGAACGGAAAACGGCGAAATCGTATTCTATGCGCCGGAGGTATCATTTTCGTGTTCTGAAAACCACCCCGTCTTTACGACGGACAGCGGGATGCTGGTCAGTAAAGAGGATCAGCGTCCGGTCATTGAGAATGAAGTTTTTTATATGCCCGTACCGGAACCGGAACGGACACTGCGCAATAAGCTGCTTTGCCGGACAGTGAAGGATATGGGTGATGAAAAAGAAGTCTGGGATTTCTTCCCGGAATTCGGCCGTGTATTCGTGCATATCAATTCCTACATGCATGACAGTGAATATGTATTCTCCGCAATGGAACTGATTCCGCTGGAAGACGGGATTCTGGATCGTACCGATGTTGATTCTTTTGACGCGGAAATCCGTCAGTTCTCTGATTTTGTGATGGCGGGACAGTATACCGAACCGCTTTATCCCTACTGCCGCATCACCGTGCAGGATGACGATGTCACCTTTACATGGATCGACGAAACAAAGACTCCGGTCATGGATTCCGGAATTCAGCTGCCGAAAGACCTCACACAGCCTTCGCAGTTTGCGATTACAGAGGAAGAACTGAACCGTACCGATCCGGCGGATGTCCGTTCAAGACCGTATGCCGGATTCCAGGCTCCGAAGCTGAACGGAAAAACACTGGAATATGACAATGGACGCATCATCATTTACCGTGACGGGACGATTACGATCGAACAGGATCAGGAAAATACAACCGTGGTATACCGCGGTCTGGCGCGGACCGGCGCAAAGTGGAGTGATGGAAATCTTCACTTTGCGGTGAAAAAACTCGGCGGCACAACCGAGCCGTACTTCGGAAAAGTGCATCTGGAAGCGGAGGACGATACCGTCACGTTTACCGCACTGGAAGGCTTTGAACACAGCCCGCTGATTCCGGAAGGAGACGATACGCTCGTATGCAGGATTTCCTGAAACAGGCAGCCCGTCTTCTGAAGCGGCTTCGTCCGGAGGCGAAGGCTGCGCTTGCGGGCATGACTGCGGTGCTGATCTTTCTGCTTCTTGTCCTCTCTAACCGCGGTATCAACGTTAAGAAATTTGCGAATTACCGGAAGATGCTGGGGGCGGAGGAAATCAAAGTCTGTGCGTCCAGTTCCGGAAAAACCTATGAAGACTACCGCATGATTACGGATGAGACCTCCAATCAGTACAAACTGATCAAATCAAAACTGAAGGTGGATAAGAAGACCGGATTTCTCTATGACAAGGACGGTTTTCTGGCAGTGGCACTCGGCTACCAGTTTGGGCCGGTCGGTACACGGTATTACTTCACACTGGATACCGGCATCGTGCTTCCGCTGATCAAGACCGATGAAAAGGATCCGAAAGATGCCTCGGACGGCTGTGCGGTGGACATCAACGGAACCGTGATTGAATTTGTCATTGACGCAGACGCGGCATTAAAGCACTTCGGCACCATTACCAACGGACTGGTGCTGGACGGCAATTACAACAACAGTCCGGA
>CAMOOA010000185.1 GCA_946621045.1 uncultured Erysipelotrichaceae bacterium | reverse complement strand
CCGTTCACCGTGCAGGCAAGAGAGTGGAGCTTTCCGACCGTGGAGACGATGTCGCGCTACGAGAAGTACACGGACGGCCGGATTGCGGATAAAAAGCGGATGGCTGCGCTGTTTGCGTTTGCCGGCGGAACCTTCTGTCTGTATGACTTTGACTCCGAACAGTACCGCTCGCCGATCCGCGGCAGCTATCTGCGGCTGTCGGGAGAGCGCGGTGAAATTGACGGCTGTACGGTACGCTGGCTGGATAAAGCCAACGCCGCGCACTGCGAAGCGCTGGATATCAAGACCCGCATTGTGGCGACGGGTGATCCGAATCCGAACTTTGCGGAAATCGAGGAAGTGGTTTCCGTCTCATTGGGAGATACGGTTCTGTATGAGCCGGAATTCGGGCTTCATGGTCTGAGCCGGGATGAAGCCGCAATTGCGCATATGCTGGGGAAGATGAAGGCATATGCGGAAGGAACCGGGGAAGCCCCGTATTCACTGGCGGATGCGCTGGCAGATGCCTACGGCGCGATTCTTCTGCGGGAAGCTTCCGCAGAAGGAACTGTCAAAACGGCAGATATGAAGCAGGATTATAAATAACAGTCACAGACGGAACGAAATCCCTGATCGAAGCACGGCGCAGAAACCTCTGCGCTGTTTTTTTGCGGCGTCCCTTATAATGGAACCGAAACAGACAGGAGGAACCGATCGTGAAAGAGTATCTCTTTGTGAATGTGAATATCAATGAACTCTTCGGATCGCACTGCACGGTGCACCGCCGGATCATCGATGAAAAGGCGCAGCTTGGCTACCGGTATGTCGGGTATGTGCCGACGGATATCAGTGACTACGGAAAGATCAGGGAAATGGATCTTGTCTTTGAACGGGATTCCGACGCGGAATGACGGTGTGACACATGGCAGAGAACACCTCAAAAAATCTGCGCAGCCAGGTCTTTTATCAGATCTTTGTGCGCAACTATAAAAAAGGAACATTTAAAGCAGTGATGAATGATCTGGACCGCATTCGGGAACTCGGGGCGGACTGGATCTATCTTCTGCCGGTCCATCCGACGGGAGAATTGCACCGGAAGGGCACGCTTGGCTCCCCGTATGCGATCAAAGATTATCGGGCAGTGGATCCGCATCTTGGCACGATGGAAGACTTCACAGCGCTTGCGGATGCGGTTCATGCCCGCGGGATGAAGCTGATGATGGACATCGTGTATAACCACACCTCCCCGGATTCCTGGCTTGTACAGAATCACCCGGAGTGGTTCTACCACAAGCCGGACGGGTCGATGGGAAACCATGTCGGTGACTGGTGGGATGTTGTGGATCTTGACTATGACCATCCGGAACTCTGGGATTATCAGATCGAGACCCTGAAATTCTGGGCGCAGTATGCGGACGGCTTCCGCTGCGACGTGGCGCCGATGGTGCCGGTTCCCTTCTGGGTAAAGGCAAGAGCGGAAGTGGAGAAGGTAAAGCCGGGTGTGGTATGGCTTGCGGAATCCGGTGAGCCGCGGTTTATCGCATACCTTCGTAAAATGGGGGTGTGCGGCGCCAGTGACGGCGAACTGTATCAGGCGTTCGACCTCTGTTATGACTACGATCTCTACGATGAGCAGAAAGCGGTGCAGTTGGGCGAACTCTCCCTGAACGACTATCTGAAAGGTATCAACCTGCAGGAAGGCATGTATCCCGACAATACGTCAAAACTGCGTTTCCTGGAAAATCATGACCGGCCAAGAGCGGCGGCCCTGATTCCGGACCGTGACGCAAGATATGTCTGGACCGCATGGCTCTACTTCATGAAAGGCGCGGTGCTGCTTTATGCCGGACAGGAAACCGGATGCGTGCGTCATCCGACGCTGTTCGATCCGGACCCAGTCGATTTTGAGACCGGGGAGAACAGTCTGGGTTATCTCAGCAGGCTCCATGAGATCAAACAGGATCCGCTGTTTCTGGATTCCTCCTTCCATGCGTCTGCGGCCGGACCCGATCAGTCCGTGATCGTTGCCGTGCATGAAGGACGCGCCGGAAGTAAAGGGGAAGGCCGCAAGGCCGTCGGTATCTTCCCGCTGCACGCAAAGCCGTGTTCGGTCCGCGTGGATCTTCCCGACGGCACCTATACGGATGTGATCAGCGGAAATGCGGCCGAAGTATTTGAACAGACGCTGCGCTGTGAAGGACAGGCAATGATTCTGTTTGCGGATACAGTTACATCAGATTAATTGACGAAAAGGGGAAGGAAGTATGACAAAACGGCATAAACGACATCACCGCCGGCACCTGCGCCCGATCATCTGGGTGCTGCTTGCGGCAGTGCTTCTGCTTGTGTGTGCACTGATCGTACGGCTGAGCGGATGCACAGCGCGCAACGAAGCGAAAGAAGTGCCGGCGGAAACACCGGAAACAGAAACTGCGACACCGGAACCCGAGCCGGAAGTATCAACGGCGGAATTTTTCTTCACCGGTGATGCGCTGATTCACGGCACCGTATGGATGGATGCCGATCAGGGGAACGGCACCTATGATTTTTCCGGCATCGTGGAAAATGTCGGACGGCTTGCGGAAGGCTATGATCTGAAATACTACAACCAGGAGACGATCCTTGGCGGAACGGAGCTTGGCCTGCACGGCTATCCGACCTTCAACAGTCCGCAGGAAGTCGGGGATGCGATGGTGAACATGGGCTTTGGCCTGGTATCCACCGCAAACAATCACTCCCTGGATCAGGGGCTGACCGGAATCGAACGCTCCTGTGAATACTGGAAGAGACAGGAAGCGGAGCACGGCGTGCATATGGCCGGCACCTATAACAGTCAGGAAGACCATGACCGGATCGATGTCTATGAGGTAAACGGCATCACCTATACCTTCCTGTCATGGACGTACGGCTGTAACGGACTGACACCGCCGGAAGGCTATGAATATATCGTCAATATTTAT
>CAMOOA010000184.1 GCA_946621045.1 uncultured Erysipelotrichaceae bacterium | reverse complement strand
CGATGCCATGACGCTCATCGCAAGCAGTTCCTGCCTGCGTACCGGATCCGCACACGTTTCCGCCAGTTCTCCCAGCAGGATGCCGTAGCGTTTGAAGAAGTGCAGCACGCCGTTCATGGAAATGGAAACGGCTTCGTAGAAGTTCCGCTGATCCTCACTGCGGTTAACATCAGACGCTTTTTCCTCCGCTTCCTTCTGAATGGCACGCAGACCGCGCCTCAGAACGGTCGGATGGTCCGGAACGATGTGTCCGTCGCCGGACATGGAAATACCGCCCCTGTGCAGGATGCCCTGCTTTTCCGCAAGCCGGATGTTCTCCGTGGTATTGGCATTGACCTCATCCTCATGTGTATGCCCGTGCCAATATGCATGAATGGAACGGAGATCGTTCTTCGTTTTCTCGTCAATCTGAAATACATCGCCGGAGCGCTGATCAAATTCATCGAGTTCTTTAATTACCCAGTCGATGGAGTATTCCGGGAAGATCGGCGCCGCAAAATTCCGGCTTGCCTGATTGCCGAAGATAAGCGAATCCGGCTCGATATAGATGGTCATATTCGCAAGGGTATGCGCAAACGCCTTTGCCTTGCGCAGGATGTACGGTTCGCCCTCGGTCATCTGAAACGATTCGGTATATAAAAGGGCCCGTTCCGAACAGATCGAAGCGGTTCGTTTTTCCATACGGGTGCGGAAACGGTCAATGCGTTTCCAGTCTGTGCCGGTGCCTTCCGGCTCATAGAAGAGAAATGATTTCATAGTGTTATTCCAAAAAGAAAGAAGGCATACAGGGATGCCTGTATGCCTGAATCATAACGGACTCAGCGTTTTAAGTCGAGTACGACCGGTACGGATTTGTATCCCACACCCATACGGTCAATGCCCATATCGATCAGCTGAAGGAAGTGCTCGCGGGTACGGATACAGCCGGAACCCTTGATCTTTGCGCGGCCCTTGTTCTGATCCATGATCATGGCGATCATGTCAACGGTAGCGCCCTTTGCCTCATGACCGGTCAGGAATCCGGTGCTTGTCTTGATATAGTCAGCGCCTGCGGCGATGATGCATTCGCATCCCTGACGGATCTGTTCTTCATTCAGGGCATCGGTTTCCAGAATGACCTTGAGTTCATGACCCAGCGCATGGGCTGCGTCTGCGCATGCCTTCAGGTCTGCGGTTACTTCATCATATTTTCCGGAACGGAGTTTTCCGAAGTTTGCGACGATGTCGATCTCACCGACACAGTCATATTTTCCGACGATGTTGATCTGCGCAACACGGCTTTCCGTGGAGCTGTCGCCGAACGGGAAGTCGGTAACCGGACAGAGCTTTGTGATCGTTCCGCGGACATACGGCTCACACAGTTCAATGTATGCCGGGTTGATACAGATGGTCGCACATCCAAGGGCGGCGCCGTCTTTGGTCAGATCAATGATCTCCTGCTCGGTGAATTCCGGCTTCAGTACGGAATAGTCAATGTAGGACGCAAGTTCCGCAACACTCATCTCACATGCTTTCTTTTCGGGTTTCATAAGTAATAATTGTTCTCCTTAATTTCATACAGGGATCCGGCAGTGCCGGATGACTGCTTTCTTCTGTCCTTTATTATATCGCAGGATTGCGCTCTGACCGACGATGCACGCTCATATGCGTTTCAGGAACCGGACGGGTACTTCCTTTGTCAGCCATACCCCGTTGGCCGAGCGGTAAAACCGGTATCCGCTGCGGTGCATCTCACCCGCAAGCACGATGTAAATCACCGGTTTCCCGTGCCGTGATCCGACACTGCGGGCGGTCTCTGTATCCGGGGAAAGATGCACATACAGCCGGCTCATCGGACGAAGACCGTCGCGTTCGATGGAGGCAACACTTTTTTCACCGGTTCCGTGATACAGCGTCTCCGGCGGTTCTGTTTCCGCAAGATCCGCATCGATCGGAATCGAATGGCCCTGATTGGCCCGGATGCGGGATTTGTCCGCGTTGAAGGAATAGCGCTGCTTTTCATCGGTGCGGACGATCTCCTCCAGCAGTTCCATCGTAAGCGGATGCGTCCGGTTTACACCTTCGATCAGTGCCTGCGTATCTGCCCAGCCATGGTCATCGAGGGTGATTCCGATGACTTCCGGCTTATGCCGCAGGATCAGGGAAATATATTTGCTTGTCGATTTCAGATCACTCATCGGTCTTCTCCTTTCTTCAGATGCGGCCGGATCTTTTCCAGCAGGATCCGGTCCGCCGGCAGGAAATCCACGGCGTCCAGTTCATCTTCCGAAAGCCAGCGGGAATCCTCCGCTTCCTTCAGAAACAGATCGCCGCTGCGGATGCGCGCAAGAAAACAGTCCATCGAAAGGTGAAAGGCAGGGTAGTCGGTCTCAATCGTATCGAGCAGCTCCAGCACTTCGATATCGGTCTCGAGTTCTTCGAGGATCTCTCTGTGCAGGGCTTCCTGCGGCGTTTCACCGGCCTCGATCTTTCCGCCGGGGAATTCCCATTTGTCCTTGTATTCTCCATAGCCGCGCTGTACCGCAAATACCTGTCCGTGTTCCACGATGACGGCAGCGGTGACGCGCAGTGTTCTGCGTTCATTCTCTGTCATACGCTGTCATTATACGTTCGGATGCCGGATCCCGCCGGTCTTTCTTCTTCACATCCGGGGAATCGGGAGTATAATTCATCCCGTGACGAAATTCAGAAGAAACCGGCATCGGCAGACAACCAGCGTGAATATGACCAGCGGATCGATCGTAAAACAGATCATCCTGTTTTCGCTTCCGCTGATGCTGGGAAACGTATTCCAGATGCTGTACAACACCGTGGATATGATCGTGGTCGGAAACTTTGTGGGCAAGGAAGCCCTTGCGGCGGTAGGCTCCACCTCCATGATCACCAATATGGCTGTCTTCTTTTTCAACGGCTTTTCGGTCGGCGCATCGGTCGTGATTGCACGGCAGTTCG
>CAMOOA010000183.1 GCA_946621045.1 uncultured Erysipelotrichaceae bacterium | reverse complement strand
TCAATACATCCATATACAGTCCTCCGCTCTAACAGTTATTGTATCGCAGGATGGAGAGACGCGCCATAAAATGTCACCCGGAAGAATGTGCAGGCATGGACGGAAAGGCGCATAACCATGGGATTTGCGGAGGGTTTCCTGCATTGAATAACAATATGCGCAATGCTATAATAGACGCGATTGTGGGAGGTAAGAAAAAATTATGGGACTGAAAGACAGCCTGCTGAAATTCGTTGCCCCGGTCGATGAAGACGAGGAATACGAAGAAGAGGAAGAATACGCAGAAGAAGCGAAAACGGTGACAAAACCCGTGAGCCAATATGAAGAGACACGTAACGCAAAGGTTCAGAAGGTTACGGCAGATACCAAAATGGTTCTGTTTGAGCCGCGCAGTCTTGAAGAGGCAGAGGAGATTGCCCGCCATCTCAAGCAGCGCAAGGCAGCGGTCGTCAACCTGCACCGCCTGCAGAGAGAATATGCGCAGCGTTCAATCGACTTCCTGAACGGCGTTATCTTCGCACTTGACGGAACGATTCAGAAAATCGGCCACAACGTGATTCTCTGCGCGCCGAAGTCAATCGGCGTAGACGGCGTTATCTCGCTGGACAACGACGATGAATAATGATTCCTGGGATGTGTCTGCCCGGCTGAGGGATCTTCAGAACCAGTCGGAGCGCAGATACATGCATACGGAATCAGGATTTCTGAACGAAGAGGAACTGGCGGAGGCATCCGTACATTTCCCGGAATCGGCGCTGATCCGCTATGACGGCGGATATCCCGGCGCACGGAAGAAAAAGGTCATCTTTCTCAGAGATGAGGAGGATGACTTTTCTGATATCGTATGCATCAGCGCGAAAGCCGATCAGCGGTTCCGTACGATCGGACACCGGGATATTCTCGGTGCGATCATGCATCTGCAGGTGGACCGGCACAGCTTCGGCGATCTCTGGATCGAGGAGGACCGCATCTACCTTTATACCTCGCAGGCGATGGGAGAATTTCTCTGCGATCATCTGATCCGGATTGCGAATCTTTCGGTATCGTTTGAAATCATTCCGGAACATCCTTCCCAGGTATTCCGGACCCGGGAGTTTGAGGCGGTCGTAAGCAGTCCGCGGCTTGATTCCCTGGTTGCGGCGCTGGCGAATGTGAGCCGTACGGAAGCACAGCGGATGATCCGCCAGGAAAAGGTTCAGGTGAATCACCGGACGCTTGTTAACACTGCTGAATTGTGCGATAATGATTCCACGATTTCGATTCGGGGAAGCGGAAGATTCACCTTTCGGGGTGTCATCCGGCATACCCGGAAAGATCGTGTCGTGGTTGGATTTTCACAGGATATTTAAAAGGGAGGAAGAGGTTCGATGACATCACCCAGGCCGACATTTCGGGTCATGAAAAACGGCTATGACCGGTTCGCGGTCGATGATGCGGTTGAACGGTATGCCTCGAGAGTGGAACAGCTGGAGCGCAAGATCGCGCTCTACCAGCAGCAGCTGGAGGAAGCCAATGCGCGGATCGCAAGGCTTCAGGCAGATTACCAGAATCTTGAGAGTTCCCTGGATGCCCAGAAACAGGCCGCGGAAAATATCGCAAGGCTGTCCCTGCGTGAGGCAAATGAAATTATTCAGACCGCCCAGCAGAATGCCGATGCGATCATACAGGAGAGTCTGATCACAGCCCGGCTGATCCTCACGGATCTCTCCAAGCTGTACGGCGACGCCAATACGGTGAAGGCAAGTACACTGGAGAAACTGGAAGGCCTGATCAGAGAACTCGAAGCATTCAGCCTTCCGAAGATGCCTGATCTCAGATGGCTGAAAGAAGCAGAACAGAAGATGATGCGCTGACTGAGGACGCGCCGTCCTGAACCGATGCAAGAGAGAGCCCGCACTGCGGTGAAAGCGGGACAGAGGAACAGGAACGGACATCACCTCATGAGTATCCGCAGATCCTGCGTTATCGGATAAATGAAGTGCATGCGGTAGTTCCGCATGAACTAAGGTGGTACCGCGTGATGAGCGTCCTTAGAATACAGGACGCTTTTTATATGCGAAAGGGAGAAAGACTATGGACTACAAAAGCACACTGAACATGCCGGATACCGGATTTGAGATGCGCGGAAACCTCGCAAAGAAGGAACCGGGAATCCTCGCGGAGTGGGAGAAGGCAGATCATTACAACCGGATCCTCGAACACCATAAGGGAGAGAAGGCGTATGTACTGCATGACGGCCCTCCGTATGCCAACGGAAACCTGCATGCAGGAACAGCGATGAACCGCTGCATCAAGGATTTCATCATCCGCTCGCATGCGATGAGCGGATTCTATACACCGTTCTTCCCGGGATGGGACACCCACGGCCTGCCGATCGAGAATGCGATTCAGAAGCTCGGCGTTGACCGCAAGGCCATGAGTCCGGCGGAGTTCCGCTCGAAGTGCGAGCAGTATGCGCATGAGCAGATCAGAACCCAGATGGAGACTGAGAAGCGTCTCGGCCAGATCGCGGATTATGATCATCCTTATATCACCCTGAAAAAGGAATTTGAAGCCCGCCAGATCCGCGCCTTTGAAAAGATGGCGCTGGACGGTCTGATCTTCCAGGGACTCAAGCCGATCTACTGGTCGCCGTTCAACGAGACCGCGATTGCGGACTCGGAAATTGTCTACCGTGATGTAACGGATGCGACGATCTATGTCGCATTCCCGGTCGCAGACGGAAAGGGCATCCTCGACAGCGATGACTACTTTGTCATCTGGACCACAACCCCGTGGACCATCCCCAGCAACGAGGCGGTTTCCCTGAATCCGAATCTTACCTATGCCGAAGTGCAGACGGAAAAGGGCAAGCTGATCTTCCTGGAATCCATGACCGATAAACTGCTTGCGGAATTCAAACTGGAAAACAAGGGCGTGCTGCGCACCTTCAAGGGCGCGGAGCTCGAGAATATCACCTACC
>CAMOOA010000182.1 GCA_946621045.1 uncultured Erysipelotrichaceae bacterium | reverse complement strand
CAGTATGTCAACTGGAATACCAGTGCGGAAGGCATGGAGGTAATCCGGGAAGAACCGGAGGAAGCACCGATTCCGCTGAACGGACCGAAGGTTCCGGAGCTTACGATGAGTGAGACACCGGAAGCGCCGGCGGAAACAGCGGAAAAGGACGCAGAATAAACGGTACGGAAATGCGGAGCGCTCCGCATTTTCCTTTTCCGGGCAGCGGCCGGGGCAGGCGCAAAACTTTTCATTCTTATATAAAGTTATTAAAATAGTGGGGCGGAGGTCATTTGTAGTTATGTTTAATGACTGGTTAACAATCGGCCCGTTCACGATCCACGGTTACGGTGTGATGATCGGAATCGGCATTCTGGCTGCGTTTTATGTCAGTGAACGTCAGGCAAAAAAAGTGGGCATGAGTCCGGATGAGGCAAGCAATCTGATCTTCATCTGTCTGATCACCGGATTCCTCGGCTCAAAGATCACATATATACTGACCAACCTGCAGGCATTCCTGCAGAACCCGGCGTCCTTCCTCAGCTCGGACGGATGGGTTGTCTGGGGCGGCATCATCGGCGGCATCATCGGCGGCTGGATCTGGTGCAAAATCCGGAAGCTGGACTTCATGGCGTACTTCAATCTGATGATTCCCGTTGTCGCGCTGGCGCAGGGATTCGGCCGCATCGGCTGTTTCTTTGCGGGCTGCTGTTACGGGAAGGAAACGACCGGTCCGGGAATCGTATTCCCGCACGGTTCGCTTGCGCCCTCGGGCGTAAAGCTGATTCCGACGCAGCTGATTTCCTCGTTCGGCGATTTCGTGCTCTTCTTTATCCTGTATCGGATCTACAACGATCCCGCGCACCGCGACGAAACAGCCGCATGGTATCTGATTCTTTACAGTATCGGCCGCTTTCTGGTGGAATTCCTGCGCGGCGATGAGATCCGCGGATTTATCCTGGGACTTTCGACATCCCAGTTCATCTCGATATTCATGTTTATCGCCGGTGTGATCCTGCTTGCGGTCAGCCGGAAGAACCGGATACGTCCGGAGGCAGCGGAGGCCTGAATGATGAAGACAATCGTATACGGAAATGACCACAGCGGTGTGGAACTGAAAAAGGAGCTGATTCCCTACATTGAAGCCAAGGGATATCAGGTGATCAATGTCGGTACGGATACCCCGGAGTCGGTGGACTATCCCGTCATCGGCGAAAAGGTCGCAAACATGGTTGCGGAAGGAAAGGCCGATTTCGGCATCGCGGTATGCGGCACCGGACTTGGCATCAGCCTTGCCTGCAATAAAGTGAACGGCATCCGTGCATGTGTATGCTCGGACGCCTATACCGCAAAATATTCCCGCCTGCACAACAACTGCAATATCCTGTGCTTCGGCGCACGTGTGATCGGCGCGGAAACCGCAAAGATGCTCATCGATGAATTCCTGGATACGGAATTTGAAGGCGGACGCCATGCGCGCAGGGTAGATCTGATCATGGATATCGAGCGCAGAAACAGGCAGGCGCAATGAAGCGGTTCAGAGGGTTACTGACAGCGCTGGCCGTACTTGCGGCGCTGTACTTCATGCCGTTTGTGACGGTGGAGACGGCGGACGCGGACGGCGGAATCTGGCGTGTGCCGTTTGGATCTGCGTTTGTTTCAAAAAGCGATACGGATGTGACATTCTCGGGATACCGCAGCACCTATTCCATGGCAAAGGACAGCGAGAATGCGCTTCGTTCCGGAGAAGAGATCAAATGTTACGGCAATACCTATTACTATCAGGAAGACAAGGATGTTTCACTGACCGGCTATACGGTAAACGGCGGATTTCCTTCATCCGTGACCTATCATTTTGAAAAGGGTAATGCATGTGAAGGCTGGAGTCTTGACGATGAGGTTGCCTGGGAACTCGGCGATATTAAGGATGCGGATCTTTCGATCGATCCGATGAAGGCGGCGCAGGATCTCGAATGGTTTGTGATCGTGGACGGGAAAGCGCTCAATCCCGGTATCTACAACGATTTCTCCCGTCTGGTAAAGCAGGGAGTGTTCTCCATCCTGCGGACGATGGTCGTCGAGAACGGGAAGGTGAAGCTGATCGATATTCAGCTGCTGGAAACACCGGTAAAACAGCAGGCCGGCGCAAATACGCAGGAGGCTTACTACCGCGCGGCAGTGCGGACAGCGGACGGAATTGAGGAGCATTTCTATACAAGGTACAGTGAAACGGCGGAGACAGCACCGCGCAAAGTTTCGGTCTATGAGAAAGACGGCGAAGGCGTGGAACATGAAACCGTACTGTTTACCTACAGCGTCAGCTGAGCACGCATGTAAAATTTATTGCGACGATGCACAAAAAATGTGAAATAATTATTGTTGTTACGGAGTCAAGGGGGCAGAGAGTATGAAGAAACCTGAATTCAATGGAATCGTAAAGGACAAGCGGAGAGAGCACAAGACATTCGGCGGTTATGTCGTCGAGTTCTTATATGGCGCTGCAGACGCAGAAGGCAATCCGGTTGAACCGCGCGAAGGTGCGGATGACGGACACGGACGCTGGTACGGAATTGACTGCGGCGGGGAATACACCATGTTCTCCTGGACGCATTCAAAAGCAGAAGGCGGAGAGACCGAATACGGAACCGAGTTCGGGGACGGCGCACTTGCGGAACTGGGTGCGCAGCTGAAACAGAAGGCAGACCTCTGCCGTGAGGCGGAAGAGATCGCCCGCAGCTATGAAGGCGATGACGGCCAGGAAAAACTGGATGCGGTCAGAGCAAAGTGGGATGCCCTCAAAGACTGGGGTACACCGAAGGATGCCGAGCTTGCAAAACGCTTCGGCCGCGCCGTCGCGGAATACGCACCGCGTGCGGAGGCAATCAAGGTAAACAAGGAAGCCAAGCTTGCGGTTCTTGCCAAGGTGGAAGAAATTGAGAAGATGGTCAACTTCAAGGAAGCGCTCAACGCAGTGCGCGGCCTGAAGGATGAAC
>CAMOOA010000181.1 GCA_946621045.1 uncultured Erysipelotrichaceae bacterium | reverse complement strand
CTGCCGAGGATCATTCTTCCCACTCCGGTCATGCATTCGCGGTTGTAGCTGTGAATGACGGCCATGCACGGCGGAACATAGATGCCGCCGTACTTGTGCGCTGCGGAGAGCGCAAACTGATGGTCATCCTCGTTGATCGTTCCGCCTACCGCACACAGCGTGTTGTGACAGTTGGTCAGAACATACGGCATCGGAAACTGTTCCATGCCGGAAGCACGGGCGGTCTGAATGATGCCAACATAGGTAATATCGTGGCTTGTCAGAGAATCATACGTAATATGCAGTACATCCGGATCGCTGTGATTGTCATGCGCATCCAGGATGCGGTATGCCATCGTTCCTTTTCTGCCCTCTTCGGCAGTGCGGTTTCCCGCTGATTCTGCAGGACATCCGTTTACATAAAAAACTCCGCTGCTGTTTAATTTCATAGGTCTGTCTCCCGATCCTCACATCTCATAAAATTCTGTGATTTACAGTTTATTATAGTGTGAAAATGCTTTCAAGCGAAAATGTAACCTTTTCAAAATTCACTTTTTCATTATAATGTTGTTCATAGTTACTGAAACGGAGGCTTTGATTATGGCTGATTTTTTTCCGGATGTTGCCCAGCTTGCGCCGGCAGACATGCAGCTGCTGTGTGACGCATTTCACCGCAACAATACGATCGATGTGGAAATTTCGGAGCGCCTCGGCGTCAAGCGGGGACTTCGTAATCCGGACGGAACCGGTGTTCTTGCCGGTCTTACCAATATCTGCGATGTTATCGGATATGACCGCAAGCCGGACGGAACGATTCAGCCGATCGACGGCAGACTGATCTACCGCGGTATTGATATTGAACGAATCGTTGATGAAGCGATCAAACAGGACCGCTTCATGTTTGAAGAGGTCGCATGGCTTCTGATGTTCGGCGATCTTCCGTCAAAAGATGATCTGACCCGATTTCATGAGATCATTGACGGTCACCGGGAACTCCCGCCGGGATTTCCGGAGACCATGATCATGAATGCGCCGAGCCCGAACATCATGAACAAGATGGCGCGTTCGGTTCTTTCCATGTACAGCTATGACGATGATGCGGAAGACACCTCGCTTGAAAGCACGATCCGCCAGTCCATCAACCTGATCGCGGAACTGCCGACGATGATGATCTATTCCTATATCGCAAAGATTCATGTATATGACCACGGCACGCTGTACTTCCACTACCCGCTCAAGGGACTCAGCACCGCGGAACATGTGCTTTCCATTTACCGCCAGGATCAGCACTATACCCACGAAGAAGCCAAACTGCTTGATCTCTGTATGGTCGTGCATGCCGACCACGGCGGAGGTAACTGTTCCACCTTTGCGGACCGCGTTCTCTCTTCTGCCGGAACCGACACCTACAGCGCCATTGCGGCAGCCATCGGCTGTCTGAAAGGTCCCAAGCACGGCGGCGCCAACCTCAAGGTCATGAAGCAGCTTGACTTCATTCTGAATACCGTGAAGAATCCGGATGATGAGGATGAGGTTCTTGCCCTGCTGGAAAAGATCCTGCGCAAGGAAGCCGGCGACGGAAGCGGACTCATCTACGGTATCGGCCATGCGGTCTATACCATCAGCGATCCGCGTGCCCAGCTTCTTAAAAAGCATTCCAAAGCGCTCGCCTATGAAAAAGGCTTTGCGAAGGAATGGAATATGCTCGTCATGATTGAAAAACTTGCCCCGGTTGCCTTCCGCAATGTCAAAGGCGAAACCAAACAGGTATGCGCAAATTTCGACCTTTACTCCGGTCTTGTCTATCGGATGCTGGGAATCGCAGAGGAACTCTTTACCCCGATGTTTGCGATTGCCCGCTGCCCGGGCTGGTGTGCGCACCGCATGGAGGAACTGGAGTTTGCGAACCGGATCATCCGTCCGGCTTACAAATATGTCGGCAGTTCACAGGAGTATATTCCGCTTGAAGAGCGCTGATCACAGAGAATTTGTGCTAGAATAGGCTTACGTTGATCGGATGCGGACATACGCAGAAGATACAGTGTCTTATAAGAGAGGCGGATCAGGTGAAAGCCGCTGACAGTGTATGCGTATGGTGGAGTCCGGGAGTATCTTCCGTTATGCGGAAGCGGCGAACACCGTTATCCCAATGAGGTGATTCAGAAATTCTGAATAATCCGGGTGGTACCGCGCAAGTCCTGCGTCCCGTTACGGGACGCTTTTATTTTCAGGAAAGGAACTCAACTGTCATGAAACGAATGTTAAGCGGAATCAAGCCGACGGGCCAGCTTCATTTAGGAAACTATATCGGCGCCCTCAGCAAATTTGTCTCGTATCAGGATGAATACGAGATGATCGCATTTATTGCCAATCTTCACTGCATCACCGTCCCGCAGGATCCGGAAGAACTCCAGACCAACCTGCGTGACTGTGTCGCGCTGTATCTCGCCTGCGGACTTGATCCGAAGAAAGCGACGATCTTCCTGCAGACCGATGTCAAGGAACATGCCCAGCTCGGCTATATCATGTGCTGCCATACCTACATGGGCGAACTGAACCGGATGACCCAGTTCAAGGACAAGCAGGCGCACGGCGAAAAGAATCTCTCCGGCGGTCTGTATACCTACCCTGCCCTGATGGCCGCGGATATCCTGATCTATGATCCGGATTATGTGCCGGTCGGCGAAGACCAGAAACAGCATGTCGAACTGACACGCGATGTCGCGATCCGCATGAACAACCGGTATGGCGAACTGTTCAAGGTTCCCGAACCGCTGATTCCGAAGGTCGGCGCCCGCATCATGTCGCTGAGCGATCCTTCCAAGAAGATGTCCAAGTCGGATGAGACCAACAAGGGATGCATCTATCTGCTTGATGATCTCAAGACCGCGCGCAAGAAGATCATGAGCGCAAAGACCGACTCCCTCAACCAGATCAGATTCGATCCGGAGAACCAGCCGGGTGTCGCAAACCTCATGCAGATACTGTCTTCCCTCTCCGACAACCGTCCGATGGCAGACATCGAAGC
>CAMOOA010000180.1 GCA_946621045.1 uncultured Erysipelotrichaceae bacterium | reverse complement strand
CGGCATCCTGACGACGGGATGCTCGATGGGCGGAACCCATGCGCTGAACTTCATGCTGAGAAGACCGGACATCTTCTCCGGCTGTATCGCCCTTTCCGGCGCATACAACGCCCGTCTGTTCTTCGGCGATTATTTCGACGATCTGGTCTATGCCAATTCGCCGGTCGATTACATCAACGGCATGCCGTATGACCATCCGTACGTTGAGATGTACCGGCACAGAGATATCATTCTCTGCTGCGGACGCGGCGCCTGGGAACATCCGATGCAGGAGGACAGCGCCCGCATGAAGGAACTGTTTGAATACAAGAATATTCCGGCATGGGTGGATTTCTGGGGCGATGATGTCGCGCATGACTGGCCCTGGTGGCGCAAGCAGCTTCCCTACTATCTGAGTTTTGTCTGTTAGAGCGGTGTGCAGTACACTGCTCTTTTTTTCCGCATATTCCATCCAAAACGCTGTCTGTAATAATATAATTATTAGCGAGGATTTTGATATGGAAGACAATAAGCAGACACAGCTGTCGATTGACGATCATGAGCTTCTTCTGCGGCTTGCCGGTCAGCAGAAAGCCGCTGCCTTTCAGCGGCGCGTTACCATGTTTGTGGAAATACTGATTCTGATACTGATCCTTGCGGCAATTCTGATCATCGGTCCGAAGCTGATCACAATGACAAAAGATCTGACCGAAACACTGGAACGGGTGAATGCACTGCTTGATGAAGCGGAACCGGCGGTGACCGGCATTTCCGGACTGGATTATGAAGCGCTCAACAGCGCCATCTCATCCTTCAGCAGTTCCGCAGAACAGTTTGCGGCGTTTACTTCCAAATTATCCACATTCGGCGGGCTGTTCCGCTGAGAAACTACAGGGGGAATTTCTCATGAGTGATAACGACAAAAAGAAAGCATCGGAAGCGAAAGAAAAAAAGAATGAGACGACCACAACATTCAACGACTCTCATATCGCAGATCTCGCAAAGCTGACCGCGCTCAACTCCCGCGGCGATCACATGCAGTTTTCCCTGGGAGAAACCACCGAGGTGCGCTACGGGGAGAAACCGGATATTGTGAACGGTGTTCTCACCCTGGACTGCGGCTTTCTCGGAATCCCGCAGTTCCGCATTAAACAGTCGTGGCAGGGCTGGCAGTTTGAGTCGTGCAATCTGAAAACGAAGACCCTGATCAACGGAACACCGGTGGAAGATCAGAAGCCGGTTGAGCTGAAGAACCGTTCCCTGATCCGCGTCAGCGACGGAAACCGTTCGCAGGTATTCTTCTTTGAGGACAGCTACGATGAACATGTGGAATGGAAGTCGTATCTTCTGCGCAAGAAGGCAAAGCCGATCACCATCTATTCCTCCGATGCCCTCCGGCAGTTCTCCTCCGCCTCCAATGACACAAAGAGCCATGAGGAATATCCGCATGCGGTATTTGTGAACAACGGATCTTCCTGGCGCGTGATTGATGTGAATATCGACCGCGGCATCACCGTCAACGGACAGAAGATCGACAAGGAAGCGACCATCAGTCCGTATGATGTCATCTGTATCGGATCGACAACCTTCGTCTATCTTCCCGGACGGCTGGTTTACAACCTGGCATCCGGGTTCCGCAAGAATCTCATTATCCGGATCGACGAGCGTTCGATCAACGTCTCCTGGACGAAGAAAAAGGTTCTTCTGAAGGATATCAATCTGACGATCGAGCCGGGAAACCTGGTGCTTCTGCTCGGCGGATCCGGTTCCGGCAAGACCACCTTCATCAATGCGGTCACGGGATATGAACCCGCAAAGGCCAAGGTGCTGAACGGCGGCGTGGACGTCTATGAGAACTACAACCAGATGAAATATGAAATCGGCGTCGTGCCCCAGGAAGACCTTCTGCGCGGCACCGACACCGTATATATGACCCTGCTCAATTCCGCAAAGCTCCGCCTTCCGGCAGACTATTCCAACCGCGAACTGCGGGAGAGAACCGAGGAAGTGCTGGAGGAATTCGGACTTGCCCACCACAAGGACTCCCTGGTCAAGGAACTGTCCGGCGGTCAGCGGAAGCGTCTGTCGATTGCCTGCGAGTATATCGGCAACCCTTCCCTCTTCATTCTGGACGAGCCGGACTCGGGTCTTGACGGCGTCATCGCCCGTGAGCTGATGGAACGGCTGCGGCGCATCGCAGACAGCGGAAAGATCGTCATCGTCATCACCCATACACCGGACCGTGTGGTCGATCTGTTCGATCAGATCATCGTCCTGGCAAAGGACTCCACCAAGACCGGACGGCTTGCCTACTTCGGCTCCATCGACGGCGCAAGGAAGTTCTTCGGAAAACAGAAGATGGAAGATATCGTCAAAGCCGTCAATACCAAAGAGGAAGGCGGCGAAGGCCGTGCAGACGATCTGATTGCACGGTTTGAGGAAGACAGACGGAAGGAGGAAACTGCACATGCCTAGTTTTTCGGAAGAGAAACAGGAATCGGTACGGCATATCGAATGGTTCGGACAGATCTGGATCTACCTCGGGAAACTGTTCCGCATCTTCATCAATGAGGGCAACTGGAAAGTATTCCCGATGGCAATCATCGTTTCCTGTATCGTTTCTGTTGTTGTGGACAACGTCTTTGTGAACATGGAAGGCACGCAGGTCGGCTCTCTGGCATTTGCCTGTGTCTGTATCTGGAACGGTTTCTTCAACAGTATTCAGTCCATCTGTAAGGAACGCCCGATCATCAAGCGGGAACACCGTGCCGGCATGCATATCAGTTCCTACATCATCGCCCATATGATCTATCAGGCGGTGCTGTGCTTCGGCCAGACGCTGATTCAGCTTGCGGTATATCACTTCCTGGTTTCCAACCGGTTCCCGTTTCCGACCGCCGGTCCGGTTACCGGAAACTTCTACGTCGACTTCGGCATCACGCTGTTCATCATCACCTATGCGGCAGATATGATGGCGCTGATGGTCTCCTGCATCGTAAAGACCACGACCGCCGCAATGACGGTTGTCCCCT
>CAMOOA010000179.1 GCA_946621045.1 uncultured Erysipelotrichaceae bacterium | reverse complement strand
AGACAATGTCATCTTCACACAGAATCTGGATCCGCATCTGTTCCCCGTAATCAATGCCCATTGCGGTAAGCATTTCGGTCGGAATATTCGTAAAGAGATTTCCGAAGTTCGGGTCATCGATTTCAATGATGCCGGTGATCTCATCGCCGTTTACGGAAGGCTCCTCCACCGGAAGCGTCACGATCTCCGATACATCATAGACCGGGCCGACCTCCTCAAAGGAGATGACTCCCGCCGCCAGCTTTGCGGCGCAGTATCCGAAGAGATCACGGCCGTGGAAGACAGATGTTCCGTCCGTCCCCTTTCCGTGCAGGCGGTTGACCGTCTCATCAATCTCACGCACTTCCTTAATGCCATTGTCATGCAGGACATGCGTCAGGCTGCCGTTGTCCGGCGTCACAATATAATAGCCGTCTTCCGTCAGGGCAACACATGCCTTTCGGGACGTGCCGACACCCGGATCGACCACGGAGACAAATACCGTTCCTTCCGGCCAGAAGCGCATTGCCTGCCAGAGACGGTAGGAAGCGCTCCAGATATCAAACGGCGGAAGATCATGCGTGCCGGTTATGATTTCAAGATTCCGGTCAACGCTCTTGACCACACCGTACATTGCGGACACGGTGCTGTCCTTACAGCCGAAGTCCGTCTGAAAAACCATTAATTTTCGTTCGTTCATTTTTATCACCTCAGATAAACGGATTGTAGAAAAAACTCTTATTCACAGCAAATCGCATATACAGCGTAAATGCGAGTACTCCAAGGCATACCGCCATGGAAATATAGTCTGCTTTTTTTAACGGCCGCATCGCATACCAGGTGCGCTTCCTGTGCTTCCCGAATCCGCGCAGGTCCATCGCGTTGGAGATCAGATCGATCCGGTCGATCGTTGTAAAGATCAGCGGTGTCAGGATCGCCGCGATACTGCGGACACGTTTGGACAGTTTTGCCTTGCGCGACATCTCAAGACCCCGCGCCTGCTGAGCAAGCGAGATCGTATGGTAGTCTCTTGAGACATCCGGGAAATACCGCAGGGTCAGTGACAGGGATGTGCCGATCTTGTAGGAAACGCCGATCCGGTTGAGCGATGAGGCAAACTCGCTCGGATTGGTCGTGAAGATAAAGATCATGCCGAGCGGAATCACGGACAGGTATTTGGAGAACTTTGTGATCTGATAGAACAGCTGTTCCAAAGTCATCACATAGCGTCCGAAAATCGGAAACAGATCGTGCCGTGTCCCGTAGATCTCGACGCCGTATGTCGGAGAGAACAGAAAGGTCAGGATGAAGTTCGTCACCAGAAAGATCAGGACATACACCAGCATCAGCCGGATCTGCGAGAAGCGGATCTGACTGATCTTCATCATGATCAGCGACAGAACCATGATTCCGAGAATCACCCGGATGTCATACGTTAACATCACCGATGTGGTGAGCAGGATAAAGCAGACGAGCTTGGTAAGACCGCTCAGGCGGTGGACAAAGGTATCAAGCTGACTGTACGAGAACAGTTTCGTTTTCATTGTCCTTCACCTTCCTTTCATAGCGGATGAACCGTTCGACAAACGACTCCGGTTCCTCGATGCCCGCCTTCTGCGCCAGTTCAAACAGGGAAGTCTCCTTCAGGTTCGCCTGTTCGCTGAGATCGGGATCGCAGAGCACTTCATATGCTTTCTGATCGGCGAGCTTCTCGCTGTCGCACAGGACGATTGCCCGGCCGGTATATTCCAGCATTAAATGCATGTCATGCGTGATCAGGATAATCGTCTGCCCTTTTTCATTCAGCTCACGCAGGAATTCCATGATTTCCGAGTAATGCCGGTAATCCTGTCCGGCGGTCGGTTCATCCAGAATCAGCACTTTCGGATTGAGCACCAGGATTGAGGCAATCGTGACCCGTTTTTTCTGCCCGAAGCTGAGAGCGGCGATCGGCCACTTGCGGAATTCGTATATGCCGCAGATTTTCATGATCCGTGTGACCCGTTCTTCGATTTCCTTCTCCGGCACATTGCGGATCTTAAGTCCGAGCGCGATCTCATCGAAGATCATCGACTGGGAAATCATCTGGTTCGGATTCTGAAGCACAATGCCGATATATTCCGCCCGTTCGGAAATCGTCAGGTCGGAAAGATCCGTTCCGTCCATGACAACGCTTCCGGCGTCCGGTGTGATAAAGCCGGTCAGGATATGCGCCAGCGTGGATTTGCCTGCGCCGTTCTTTCCGACGATGGAGATCATCTCTCCCTCGCGGACCGATGCGCTGACATGGTTCAGCACATTGGACTTTCCGTCATAGCTGTAGGTAATGCCATTGATTTCCAGCAGCGGCTTCCGCGCCGGTTCCTCCGCCATGTCGGGATTGGCTTTATGCCATTCACGAAGCTTCTCTGCACAGCGGCTCATGTCCAGTGTATTGAGGGAAGCCGGCTTCATATCCGCGGTGATATCAATGCCCGCGTACCTGCATGCGGTAAGATACAGCGGTTCACGGATACCGTGCTCCGTCAGGATATTGCGCGCAAGCACCTGGTCCGGCGCATCATCCGCTACGATGCGTCCGTCATTGATCAGAATCAGCCGGTCGATCGGACAGTGCAGCACATCCTCGATGCGGTGCTCAATGATGATGACGGTCTTGCCGGAATCACAGATCTCATCGATCAGTTCAATGGCAACCTTGCCGGTCTTCGGATCGAGGTTGGCCAGCGGCTCATCAAACAGCAGGATGTCCGCATCCGCGACCATGACGCCGGCCAGCGATACCCGCTGTTTCTGTCCGCCGGAAAGATCATGCGGATTGTTTTCCAGCCGGCGGCTGATGTCCACGATCTCCGCGATCTTCTTTACCCGCTCCTTCATCTCCTCCTGGGGGACGCAGTCATTTTCCAGCGCAAAGGCAATATCCTCTGCCACGCTGAGACCGATGAACTGTCCGTCCGAGTCCTGGAGAACGGTTCCGACCTTCTGGGAAAGATCAAAGAGCGACGCATTCTTTGTATCAATGCCGCCGACGGTCAGCGAACCGGTGA
>CAMOOA010000178.1 GCA_946621045.1 uncultured Erysipelotrichaceae bacterium | reverse complement strand
CCAGCGCATCGAGACCTTCAAAATCGTATTCCCCGTCCGGTCCCTTTTTCAGATCGTCCCGGTCGATGAAGTAATCATCCGTTCCGATATAGAGCGGATTCAGTCCGGCAACCCGGAGCTGAATGCAGAGACGGTTGGCAAAGGTGGTCTTGCCGGAAGAAGACGGTCCGGCGATCAGGATGATGCGCTTCTTCGATTCCGCAATCGCTTCGGCGATCTCCGTGATTTTCTTTTCATGGAGGGCTTCATTCATGAAGATGAGATCCCGCACGCTGCCGTTGAGAATACTGCGGTTGAGATCGGCGGAAAGATATACGCCGGTAAGCTTGCACCAGCGGGTTTCCTCCGAGAAGGCTTCATACAGAAGCTCCTGCTCTTCAAACGGAAGGATCACCGACGGATTGGACTGATGCGGAAAGCGCACCAGTACGCCATGCCGGTATTCCATGACCTCAAACAGATCAATATAGCCTGTGTCCGGAACCAGTTCATAGGAAGACATCATCAGTTCTTCCTCGAGACGGAACACATCGATGTTCTGCACATCCGGCATGTTGGACAGCCGTTCCAGTTCCTTTTCCCGCTTATGCTGCTTCAACAGCTCCCGCAGAGCTTCACGGTTATAGGTCTGCTTTGTGATTTCAATCTTCCTGCTGACCAGTTCCCGCATGCGGGCTTCCACCGCCTGTGTGAACTCATCGGTCACATGCACACCCTTGACCGTGGTATGAAGTCCCTTGGAAAGACTGTTGTTGATGCGGACGCTGACATCCTTTCCCGCCACATCATGCACTGCCTTGATATACAGCAGAAGCAGGCTGGACTGATAGCACATGCGTGCTCCGGGATCGCGGATATCCAGAAGTTCCAGATTTCCGCCGTAGGAAAGATCACGGTTCAGCGGCTGGACATGCCCGTCAATCCGCGCAAGGACAATGCGGTACGGATGTTCTTTCTGCATCTCATCCGCAATTTCGCGGATATTCACCCCTTCGTGGTAATGGCGGGTAATGGGTACCTTATCCTGTAAACAGATTGTCAGTTTCATTTCTTCTTCGCGCTGCCGGACTTGGATTTCGCTTTTCCGGCTTTTCCTTTCGCCTTGGTTTTCGTCTTTTTGGCTGCGTCTTTCTTCTTTGTCTTCCCTTCTGCCTTCTTCGCACCGGAATCCTTCTTCCGCTTCGGTTTCTTCTCGCGGGTTACCTCCGGGAATTCCGGCTTGTATGTGGTTGAGAATACAATTCCCTTGTGTGCCGGCCGGATCGTTCCCTGCGGCAGGGCTTCCGCGGAACCCTTCGTGGTTGCCATCAGGATATCCTGACTGGAACAGTCCGGCTCATCCCCGTGGATGTGATGATACTTTCCGGTGCTGTCCATCGAGCGGGCTTTCGTATTATCCGCAAAGCAGAGTTCCAGATACCGGTGGATCCTTGTCCGGATCGCCGCATCCATGATCGGCACAGCGATCTCGACACGCCGCTCGGTATTGCGGGTCATGAAGTCCGCAGAGGAGATATACATCTTTTCATCCCTGCCCGTACCGAACTGGTAGATGCGGGAATGTTCCAGATAGCGGCCGACGATGGAGCGCACATGCACATTGTCGGTCATGCCCTTCACTTCCGGCAGTATACAGCAGATGCCGCGTACGATAAGACGCACCGTGACTCCGGCATCGCTTGCCTCATGCAGTTTGCAGATGATCTCTTCATCCGTAATGGAATTCAGTTTGCAGGTGATGAGGCCCTTCTCTCCCTTGGCGATCTCCCGGTCAATCAGTTCGATGACGGTCTGCTTCATTGATACCGGAGATACGAGCAGATACCGGTAGCTTCCGTCCAGCTTTCCGATCATCATGTTCTGGAAGAAGGCAACCGCATCGCGGACAATTCCCGGCCGGGCAGTCAGATACGCAAAGTCGGTATACTGCCGGGCGGTATTCTCGTTGAAGTTGCCGGTCGCGATCAGTGCCACATGAGAGGTTCTGCGCTCATGCATGCGGGTAATCAGACAGGCCTTGGAATGCACCTTGTAGTCTTCAAAGCCGTACATGACCGTACAGCCGGCATCCATCAGCTTCTCCGAGTAGTCGATGTTGTTCTGCTCGTCAAAGCGCGCCTTCAGTTCGATCAGCACATCCACTTCCTTCCCGTTTTCCGCCGCAAGACACAGATAGTCGACCAGTCTTGCCTTCCGGGCAAGCCGGTAGATCGTGATCTTGATGGATATGACGGAGGGATCCGCAGCTGCTTCCTTAATCAAAAGCAGGAACGGGTCCATCGATTCATACGGATAGGAAAGAAGAACATCTTTCTTCTGAATCTGATCAAACAGATTCTGCGAATAGTCAAATGCCTCGCTCAGTTTCGGGGAGTACCTGTCATAGGACAGCTGCTTCGCCTTTTCTTCCGGCAGAAGATCGCCGACCTGAAACATGTACTTCCGGTCGAGGGGCATATTGCATACATAGATCATCCGGTCATCGGTCTTGATGTATTTCGTCAGATGCTTTGCCATGTTTTCACTGAGCCGGCGCGACAGCTCAATGCGGACGAGATTCATCCGCTTCCGCTTTTTGAGCATCTCCGTCATCCGCGCAAGATAATCCTCATTCTCCTCGAAGGAATCATCATCCACACTGACATCCGCATTGCGGATCAGAGAGAACTTGATGCGTTCACTGACCACAGCGCCCTTGAAGATGCTTTCAAGATTCGCAAGAACGATGTCTTCCATATGAACATAGCGGACCACATCCTTCTTGCCGGGAAGCCGGACAATGTTATGGAGTCTGGAAGGAATCGGGACAAGCGCAAATACTTCCGATCCGTTGTACTTCATGATGCCGGCCGCATAGACAACACCGGACTGCAGAGCCGGAAGCGGATGCCGGCTGTCCACGATCTGTCCGCCGAGCACCGGCGCCACAACCGAACGGAAAAACTTGCGGATCCACTCCTTCTCCTCTTTTGTGCACTCATCGATGGTCAGATCGTGAATGCCTTCCTTTTTCAGTGCCCGCTTCAGATCGCGGAACACATCCTCGCGCCGGTCGCACAGGCGGTTGGACA
>CAMOOA010000177.1 GCA_946621045.1 uncultured Erysipelotrichaceae bacterium | reverse complement strand
TGATTGTATTCGCGGTTCTGTTTGTGGACTGGCGCATCATCCGCATGCAGGGAGACCAGTTTCCCGGTATTGTAATCATTCTGCTGTATGCCGCAATTGCGGTCATCTATCTTATCTCGCTGTATATCTTTCCGGTTCTTGCCCGCTATAAGAATTCCATCGGCGGAACCATCCGGACAGCATTCGCAATGGCAGTTTACGGATTCACCGGACTGCGGACGATCATCTGCGGTCTCATCCAGCTGGTGCCGCTGTTTCTGCTGTTCCTGCTCGGGTATGCAGTTGTGCCGGTGTTCCTGTGCTTCTGCTTCAGCGGACCGGGATACTTCCGGGCAAAAATCTACAGAAGTCTCTTCAGCACATACGAAACCGGCGGACAGCCACAGAACCTGGAGGAGGAAAATGAGGAATGAAAAACGAAATTAAAGCGCAGATCAACGAGTATATTGAGTATCTTCTGGATAATTCCAGCGCAGAAAAGCCGATGTGGAACAAGGAACTGGTTCTCTCCGGAAAGCAGAACAAATGGAACTACATCGACGGCTGCATGATCACAGCGCTCCTGTCGCTGTATGAGATGACAGGAAACGAGCGCTACTTTACCTTTGCCAAGGATTTCATTGATTACTTCGTTCAGGAAGACGGAACCATCCGTACCTATGATGTTACGGAATACAATCTGGACAACATCAATACCGCCAGCAACCTCTTCTTCCTGTATGACAAGACCGGTGATGAGAAATACAGACTGGCACTGGATCATGTACGGTCCCAGCTTGATACGATGCCGAGAACGAAAGAAGGAAGCTTCTGGCACAAGGATATCTATCCCAACCAGGTATGGCTGGACGGCCTGTACATGGCGGAGCCGTTCTACATGCGATACGAAACGAAGTTCCGCAAGATGGAAAAATGCAGCGATGTCATCCATCAGTTCAAGAATGTTGAAAAGTACATGAAGGATCCGAAGACCGGCCTGTACTACCACGGCTACGATGAGTCGAGAGAGATGTACTGGGCGGATCCGGTCACGGGATGCAGTCCGAACTTCTGGCTCCGTTCCCTCGGCTGGTTCTCGCTGGCGCTGACCGAAACCGCACAGGCGTGCGACGAAGCGCTGTATTACGAAAAGCGTTATCTGATCGGTCTTCTGGAAAAACTGGCGGATGCGCTGATTCCGTTCCAGGATGAAACCGGCATGTTCTATCAGGTACCGGACAAAAAGGATGCGGAAGGCAACTATCTGGAAACCTCCGGTACGGCATTAATTGCCTATGCGATCCTCAAGGCTGTGCGCCTGGGCTTCATCGCTCCGCGCTATGCGAAGATGGCGGAGAAGGCATTTGACGGCATCTGTGACTCGTATCTTTCCAAGAATGAAGACGGCACGCTGAAGCTCGGCGGCATCTGTCTGGTGGCGGGCCTCGGCGGCAAGCAGCACCGTGACGGATCGCTGGAATACTACTTCAGTGAGCCGGTTGTCGAAAACGAAGCCAAGGGCGTGGCACCGTTCCTGCTGGCATACACCGAGATGCTGCGGAGAGAAAACGCATAAGAATCGGCGGTAATCTGCCGGAAAGGGAAAACATATGAAATTTCAGCTTATTGCCGCAACGGTTCGAAGCGTAACCGTCGAGCGCATCAACAATGATAAATACGAAAGCGGCCTCTGCCGGGTATTCCTGAACGGAGAACTGAAAGAAACCACCGCAAAAAATGTCATCACGCTGTTCGGACTGGATCCGGATACGGAATATGTACTCGGTCTGCAGGAAGAAGCCGATGCGGCACCGGAAACCATGAGCTTCCGCACCGCGAAGGAATCCATTCTTCTGAATGTGCATGCCTTCGGCGCAAAGGGCGACGGCGTCAATGATGACACTGCCGCAATTCAGGCGGCGATCGCGTGCTGTCCGAAAGACGGAACGGTATATCTTCCGAAGGGAACGTATCTTTCCGCTGCCGTTTTCGCCAGGAGCGACATGACCATCTGGATCGATAAGGATGCAGTTCTGCTCGGCCAGACGGACCGCTATCGTTATCCGGTGCTTCCGGGTATGGTCCGCAGCCAGTATGACAACGATGTCGAGATGAGCTTCGGCTCCTGGGAAGGCAACCCGCTGGATTGCTTTGCGGCACTGTTCACTGCGATCGGCGCAGAGAATCTCACACTGATCGGAGAGGGAACCATCAACGGAAATGCGGACGCATCCGACTGGTGGGTGAACCGTACGGTCAAGCGCGGCGCATGGCGTCCGCGTCTGCTCTTCCTGAATCACTGTAAGAATGTCATCGTGCAGGGTCTCACGATCAAGAATTCTCCGAGCTGGACCGTACATCCGTACTACAGCGATGATATGAAGTTCCTGACACTGACGATTCAGAATCCGTATGATTCTCCCAATACCGACGGCTTCGATCCGGAAAGCTGCACGAATGTGCTTCTGCTCGGCACGAAGATCTCTGTCGGCGATGACTGCATTGCGATCAAAGCCGGAAAGCTCTATATGGCAACCGCGCATCAGAAGACATCCGAGAATATCCGGATCCGCAACTGCTCGCTGGAAAAGGGCCATGGCTCTGTAACGATCGGTTCGGAAATTGCCGGCGGTGTCCGGGATGTGCATGTCACCCAGTGCCGGTTCCTCGGAACGGACCGGGGTGTGCGCATCAAGACCAGAAGAGGCAGAGGCGAACAGTCCGTGCTGACCGATCTTACCTTTGAAAACATCCGCATGGAAGAAGTGCAGATGCCGATTACCGTAAACATGCATTACTTCTGCGATCCGGACGGACACAGCAGCTATGTACAGAGCCAGGAGATGGCTCCGCGCGATTACCGCACGCCGACCGTCGGAACGATTACCCTGCGGGATGTAGAGTGCATCGACGTAAAGACAAGCCTTGTCTGCGCATGCGGTCTTCCGGAGTCTCCGATTGAAAAGATCACGCTGGAAAACGTTACGGCTTCCTACATTCCGGAAGCACAGCGGGAACCGGCCGTGCCGATCATGATGGACGGCTTTGAGCCGGTCAGCGGCGCAAGCCTCTGGCTGAAGAACGTGAAGGAACTGAGCG
>CAMOOA010000176.1 GCA_946621045.1 uncultured Erysipelotrichaceae bacterium | reverse complement strand
AAGAAGACCTTCCTTCCTTTTTCGCGTCCAATGATCTGGACGGATTCAATGTGACGATTCCGTACAAGCAGACCGTGATGCAGTATCTGGATGAGATCGATCCGCTTGCCAAAGCCATCGGTGCCGTAAATACGGTCGTCCATAAAGACGGAAAGTATTACGGATACAACACCGACTACCAGGGCTTTATGGAGATGCTTGCGGGCAACGGCATTGATGTACAGGGCAAACACGCCGCCGTGCTTGGCAGCGGAGGGGTATCCAAGGCCATCACAGCCGGACTTCGCCAGCTTGGCTGTACGTATGAGGTGGTATCCCGGCATCCGGAAAATGAAGAGATCAGCTATGACGTTCTTTATGCCAATGAGAAAAACTATTCCGTGCTGGTCAATGCGACGCCGGTCGGAATGACACCGAATGAAGATGCTTCTCCGGTGGATCTTTCGAAGTTTACGAATCTGTATGCGGTCGTGGATGCGATCGCCAATCCGTTGTGCACGGATCTCTGCTTTGAGGCAAAGATCCGCGGCATTAAAACGTGCGGCGGCTTTGAAATGCTGGTGCGGCAGGCACTGGCCGCAGACCGCTGGTTTACCGGACATGACATGGATGAAACACAGGTCATGCCATGCATGAATCATCTGCTGGAAGAAAAACGGAATATCGTACTGATCGGGATGCCGACATCCGGCAAGTCCACGATTGCACAGTCCCTTGCGGAAACACTGAACCGTCCGCTCATTGAAATGGATGCGCAGCTGGAACAGCAGCTTGGCACATCGATCGCGGAGTGTTTCGCAAAACACGGAGAAACGTATTTCCGGGATCTCGAATCCGGTCTTGCGAAATCCATTCCGGCAAACGGCTCTGTCGTATCCTGCGGCGGGGGAATCATCAAGCGGAAAGAGAACATGCGTTATCTTTCCCGCAACAGCAGCATCTTCTGGATCGACCGGGATATTGAACTGCTGTACGGGTCGGAAGACCGTCCGCTTTCCCGCTCCAAAGAAGACATGATGAAGCTGTATGACGAACGCAGGGATCTGTATGCGGCATACAGTGATGTCCGCATTGAAAATAACGGCACTCTCAAAGAGGCAGAAGACAGGATCCTGCAGGTGCTCGAACACGGGAGAGCCGTATGATTGCGGTCATTCATCCCGGAAGAGCGGAAGGATCTCCGGTATCCATACCCGGCTCGAAGTCCATGTCGCACCGTGCGCTGATTGCGGCGGCACTGTCCGATCAGGATACGGTGATTACGGGACTGGTGGAGAATAAGGATACCGAAGCGACCATGCGGTGTCTGTCCCATCTTGGCGCATCCTTTGAAGCACAGGCTGACGGCAGGATGCTTGTGCACGGCATCGGAAACAGGTTTTCCTATGACGGTGCGGTTATTGACTGTGGGGAATCCGGCAGCACACTGCGGTTTCTGATTCCGCTGTTCTCTTTGACAAATGAAACGGTGACATTCACCGGACACGGCAAGCTGATGAGCCGGCCCCAGACGGTCTATGAAGAGTTATTCCGAAAACAGGGTCTGCACTTTGAAACGACAGAAGATACACTGACGATCAGAGGCGCTCTGAAACCGGATGCCTGTACGGTTCGGGGAGATATCTCATCGCAGTTTATCAGCGGCCTGCTGTTTGCGCTGCCGTTACTGAACGGAGATTCAAGCATAACGGTGCTTCCGCCGTATGAATCAAGATCCTATGTTGGACTTACGATGGATGTGCTGGAGAAGGCGGGGATCACGTTTGAAGAAACCGGCGATACGATTTATATCCCGGGAAATCAGAACTACCGTGCGGACACCCTGCATGTGGAAGGGGATGACTCCCAGGCAGCGTTCTTTGCGGTACTGGCACTGACGGGTCAGAAACCGGTCATCGTAAAGAATATGGCGCAGGAAAGCCGTCAGGGCGATCATGTCATCGTCTCACTGATCGAACAGGCCGGAGGTACCGCTGAACCCATGGAAGGGGGATATGCATTCCTGCCCGGAAGCGTAAAGGCATTTACCGCTGACCTTGCGGACTGCCCGGATCTTGGGCCGGTACTGTTTGCGCTTGCGGCAATCGCGGAAGGAACATCTGTATTTACACACTGCGGACGGCTCCGCATCAAGGAGAGCGACCGCATCGCCGCAATGAAGGAAGAACTCGGCAAACTCGGGGTCATCCTGCAGGAAGACGGCGATACGGTAACCATCGAAGGCGTTCCTGTCATCAGAGGCGGCGTTACGCTGGACGGACACAATGATCACCGCATTGTCATGGCGCTGTCCGTACTTGCGGTACGGGCAGAAGAGCCCGTCACCATCCACGGCGCAGAAGCCATTACGAAAAGCTATCCGATTTTTTTTGAAGACCTGCGCATCGCAGGTGCGGAGGTAACCTATGGATCGGACTGATACAAAGATCGGCATCATCGGCCTCGGCGTGCTGGGCGGCAGCTATGCGGAAGCCCTTCATTACGCCGGCTATGAACATATCATCGGCGTAGATATCGATAAGGAATCGATTGAAACAGCGAAGTCGCTCGGATGGATCGAAGACGGATCCGATGATCCGGCAGTTCTTGCGGACTGCGACATTGTGATCAGCTGCCTGTATCCGGGCGTATTTGTCCGCTGGATCAAGGACCATCAGGATGTTCTGAAATCCGGGGCGCTGTTAAGTGATGTGACCGGCGTCAAACGGATCGTCGTGGAGAAGATCAGTCAGGAACTTCGTCCGGATATTGAATTCCTTGCCTGCCATCCGATGGCCGGCAAGGAGTTCAAAGGCATTAAATATGCGGATGCCGGACGCTTCCAGGCCGCAAACTTCATCATTGTGCCGACCGAACATTCCAGTAAGCAGGCCATCGAAACGATGCGCACGCTGGCAGAGGAGATGCATTTTAAAACGATTACCTGCCTTACGCCGGAAGAACATGACAAAATGATCAGCTATCTGTCGCAGCTGACGCATGTCATTGCGGTATCCCTGATGAATGCCAACGACAATGACAGCCTGGCATTATATACCGGTGACTCCTTCCGGGATCTGACCCGGATTGCGAAGATCAATGAGGAGA
>CAMOOA010000175.1 GCA_946621045.1 uncultured Erysipelotrichaceae bacterium | reverse complement strand
GCTGCTTTGATCTTTTCGATCATCGCATCATATTCTTCCTGCGAAAGCAGGGTCTTTCCGGGATTCATCTCGAAGACGCCGCCCCATTCATATTCATCCTTATACTTCGGACACAGATGCATATGAAGATGCTTTCCGGTATCGCCGTACATTCCGTAGTTGAGCTTGTCCGGATTGAATGCCTTATGAATGGCATTTGCGGCGCGTGTCACATCCGCAAAGAAACGGATCCGTTCTTCTTCCGAGATGTCCACGATTTCACTGACATGGTCTTTGTATGCGACGATGCAGCGGCCGGGATGGCTCTGTTCCTTGAAGAGGAATAATGTGCTGACATCGAGGTCGCAGATAAAGATTCCGAATTTATCGAGAAGTTCCCCTCTCATGCAATAAGCGCAGTTCTGGTCTTTCATGATAGTAATCATCCTTCCTTTGTCCTAATTATAAAGAGGAATCCGCTTCAGTTGTCATCTTCCTTTGATGAATCTGTGATTTCGCATCCGAAATCATCGCAGTTCCGTTCACGCTGTCCCTCCGGCGTCTTTCCTGAGAGCGGACGGTTCAGTCTGCGTCCGCTGCGATTGTTTCTGCCGCAAGCTTTCCGAATACAACAGTTTCCACAACCGCATTTCCGCCGAGCCGGTTTGCGCCGTGAATGCCGCCGGTCACTTCTCCCGCCGCATACAGACCTTCGACCGGGCTGCCGGCTTCATCCAGCACACGGCATTCCGGGTCGATGTGAATTCCGCCCATGGTGTGATGCACGCTTACGCGGCGCGGCGTCATGACCCACGGTCCCTGTTCCAGCTTTGTGGTATAGAGGGTTCTTCCGAACGGATCTTCCTCCGCACTGCCGGCGTACTGATTGAAGTCATCGACTGTTTTGCGCAGTACCGCCGGATCCATTCCGGCTTTTTCCGCCAGGCCTTCCAGGGTGTCATCCGTCAGGATATATCCGTTGTTCAGAAGATAATCAAAGGTAAAGCCGTCTGCGCTTCGCCAGGAAGGGTCATGGATGTCGGTATACAGCGAGCCGTCTGCGGATTCCAGCATATAGAACATCCCGTCGGTCTGTTTCAGCACCGCAAGACAGATCTCATCCCGTCGTCCGTCTTCCCGGACAAACCGTTCTCCCTGCGCATTCACAAAGATGATCTGGTCGGTGCCGTTGACATCCCGCGGAGGATATTTTGTGAGCTGGCCGTCCGAGCAGTTGCCGAGATAAAGCAGCTGAATCTGATCCATATCGGTCAGTGAGGCGCCGGCGCTGACCGCCATCCGGATTCCATCGCCTGCCGCACAGCTGCGGTTGGTGGTTGTAAGCATGGAAAGATCCGGCCACTTACCTGACGTGTTGTTCTCCTGTACCATCGCGCTGTTTGCGGAGAATCCGCCGGTTGTGATCAGAACACCGTCCGATGCGGTGAATACCGCCTCACTGCCGTCGCTGTTCCGTCTTGCCTTCACGCCTGTCACACGTCCGTTTTCAGAAATCAGTTCATATGCGGTCATGCCGGTATAGAACTTCACCTGATCGCCGTACTGTTTCAGCTGGTTCAGATAGGTTGAGATAAATCCCGATCCCATCGGCATTGTGCTTGTATGGGTTCTCTGCCACAGGGAGCCGGCACCCTGGCCGATCTCCTCATTAAATTCCATGCCCAGAGATTGAATCCATTCAAATCCGTCATACGCATTGGCGCACAGTGTCTTTACCAGATCCGGGTCTGCCTCCATGTCTCCGCCGAGCCAGGTCTGGAGTGTATACCACTCCACGGAGTCAAAGACCGCCGTCTCCCCGCTGTTCATGTAGGCTTCCCACTGCTCTCTGACCGGCGCCTGCAGTGCTTCCAGCACGGCCTGCTTTGCCGGCTCATCGCTCTTTATGCCAAGCGCCGCATAGACGACATCCCGCTGCGCATCACTCATTACCGCATTGCCCTGTCCTTCGGGATCCGGGCAGTTGTAGATTGCCCCGCATACCAGCGTGTTTCCGCCCGGCGTACCGTTCTTCTCCACGAGAATGACCCGTTTCCCCTGCTGGGCAAGGCGTACCGCCGCCGCAAGACCGGTTCCTCCGGCTCCGACGATCACCGCATCCGCACTGTCCTCTGCCGGTTCTTTACTCTGTTCCTCGCCGTGAAGCAGCCATGGATTTCCGCCGGCATCTTCGACGACCCGTTTTACAGCGGTAAGAACCGCATAGCTTGTCACCGTGGCGCCGCTGACAATATCGGGATAGAGATTCTGTTCCCCCACAATCTTCTCCGGGATTGCGCGGATCGGAGGCAGACCGCCGGTTTCCGCCGGATTGCCGTTCTTATCGGTCAGCACCCCGCCGACACCCGGTGTTTCATTGCTGGATTTCACGGTGACATCACTGATTTTCTGATCGGCGATCGTCACTTCCAGACGGATCATGTCGTTGTATCCGAAAATCGCAGTATCATACGTGCCGTCCTTCATCGCATAGTCTTCCGCCTTCAGAAGACCCGCCTGATCGAGGCACTGCGAAACGCCGTCAAGCACCGCCTGGCAGGTAACCGTTGCGCCGGTGATCATATCCGCCTTCGGCGCATTGTTTTTCACAACCTCAGCCGCGGTCGCATTGACCGCTTCGATTCCCTGCGTGCGGAATACTTCCGGCAGGCTGTCGGGAAAATGCGCATCCACGGAAACATCACGGATCGTTTCCCCGTCCAGTGTTACCGTCACCGCATAGCTTCCCTCCATGCTGGAGGCCGTTGCGGTATATATTTTTTCTTCATTTGCCGGCGTATTATCCGGTGTTTCCTGCGGCGAGCATCCTGTAAAAAGCAGAAGCGCGCAGAATAATGCCGCAAGTCCTGATTGTCTTTTCATCGTAAGAATCCTCTTCCTGTAAGATGATAATACTACATGCGCAGGACACAAAAACTGCGGATCGTGTCTGCAGTTTCATAACAGTTATAATTTACGGCCGAAAGCTGCCCGGGATCACCAGACTGCGATCCGCTCCTCCGGCGCAAGATACATTCCGTCACCTTCTTTGACATCGAACGTTGTGTAGAATTCTTCAAACTGCTGAACCGTCGCATTGGTACGCAGATAATGAA
>CAMOOA010000174.1 GCA_946621045.1 uncultured Erysipelotrichaceae bacterium | reverse complement strand
GCGCCCTGCAGTTCTGGGCACGGGAGCGCAGACATGACCCCAATGCATGGAAGGATTATCTGAACCTCTGCCGGCTCGGCGGCACGAAGACGTTCACCGGGCTTGTAAAAGCGGCCGGTCTCAAGGTTCCGTTTGAGGAAGGCTGCCTCAGTGATGTGGTGCGGGAAGTGAACAGCTACCTTTCCGAAGTGAAGGATACGGCGCTGTAAATACATCCGCAGAATCACTTATCCCAAAGGATACTGCATTCACTGCCATGACTGCGGACATGAACGGCAACGCGTCTGTCCGCGGACAAATCCGCAGAAAATCAAAACACGCCGATCAGTCAGACCGGCGTGCTTTCATTACGTCAGTAACTGCGGACAGCCCCTGTTATCCGGTTTTCGAAACTTCCTCCAGACGGTCAAACAGCTTCACCATCGCAAGCGTATCAAGACCGCAGTATTTCAGAAGATTCTCCCGGTTTTTCTGCAGTTCCTCTGCATCCATGTTCTGCATCAGGGTGAATGCCGCAGATGCCTCCGCCCCGTTATGAACACCGTCCAGGCTGTGATAGTCCAGCTCCGGATCATCCGGATACAGGGCCGGCAGAACCTTCTTGATCGAATAGCTTCCCATCATCGGCGCACTGTAATACATCCGTTTGCGGAACGGCACGATGAGATCCACGATCCGGTCCGCAATCGAAAGGAGCTGATCCGCAAGATCGGGAAACAGATTTGCCATTTCCCGCAGCCTTGTTTTCTCAAAGGTCTGGTTGTACACAACGACGGAGCCGTTCGCCGGAATATCCCTGCAGAGATGTTCTGCGACGCCGCGTCTCGGGTCGCCGCCCGGCATCGCCAGATATTCCTTATGCGTCAGTCTGCCGCCCGGTTTCTTCCGGATATGCAGGGAATACTGAAAGACGATCTGCTGGTAGGGATGCGTATGGTCATAGACCGGAATCGCCGGCTGAAAGGACTCAAAATCCAGGAAACAGAGCGGATACGTAAATTCCTTCATGAACGCTGCGATCCCCTCCCGGTCGATATGGTCATGCCCGGGGTGAAGCGCATGTTCCGCCTGCATGCGGTATGCCTCGCCGAGTTTCGGCTGTTTGAGGAGATCTTCAAAGGATACAACGCCCGCGTCATAGTATTCCACTTTTTTCCTCAGCTGCATCCCGCCAAGATCAAACACATTCGGCTTCGGCAGATTCCTGGAACACCAATGATAGTAGCCGCAGTCATACGGCGAGAAGCAGTATTCTCCGATCGGCATATACGGTTCTTCCTTTGCGGAGGCAACTTCCCGGATATGCCGGATGTTTTCTTCGATATCCGGCGCCAGCTTTTTTGCGGTCTTTGTGACATCTTCGGCGGTGAACAGCTGCGAAAGGTCCAGTTCTCCGTCCCGCTCATACTGTGTATTCAGATGAACGAGGAATACCTTTTTCACATTCCAGCCGCACCGGGTGAGCACCCAGTACTGATAGGCCGCATCGTGGAAATTGATTTCCCTTACCGAGGCCGAGCTCTTCACTTCATACAGTTCCACCGCATTTCCCGCTTTGCGCACCAGAATATCCGCACTGCAGAAACAGCCGTCAAAGGAAAAGGAAGCCTCCGCAATGACCGGGGTCCGCTTTTTCATCAGTTCATCGGTGATCCGGATCATCTCCGAAAGATTGCCGTAAGGAACTTCCACATAGTCGCCGAACAGTCCCATTGCGAGATCTCCGACTTCGCTTCCCTGTTCAAGGATGGCCTCATTGAGCACGGAGCGGTCAAATTCCTCCGGCATATGAACTGCCATCCACTGCGTCTTCGGACAGGTGATGCCATTGCAGTATTTTGACTTGGACAGCCATACCTGTTGTGTTTTGTTCATTCGTCCGTCTCCTCCGCTGATTCATGCAGGTACAGATTCACAACCGCATGGATCGGTATCTTTGTTCTGTCTGTAAACTGCAGGATGCCGTTCACAAAATCCACATTCTTCAGAAAGCCGTGCTTCTTCACATAGGCGCCGCCGGCTTTGCGGGTATCTTCCTCAAATACCACCGCGGTCACTTCCGGAGAGATCATGGCTTCCGCCCGCTGAAGCGTCCGGTCCAGCTGTTCCTTCTGTTCTTCCGAAAGTTCGATGCGCTCATCGGTCAGCCGTTCCTCTTCCGCAATCTCATCATCAAATCCGGTCAGCGCCGCAAACGGCAGGAACTGCGCTGCCCGACGGTTGGCGGAATTGCGCTTCCGGGATTTATCCCGCGGCCGCGGTTCATCGATGATATCGCCGTACCGCTTCATGACCTCTTCTTCGGCAGAGCGCAGTTCTTCATAGGTGACGCCGCGCACGTCATGCCATGCGTTGGCGGGTTTCTTTCCGCTCATGCCTTGTGTCCTCCGATCTGGCTGTTGCGGGCAACTGCCGTGGAGCCTTCCTCCAGATGGGATCCCTTCAGCACCGCATTTTTCCCGAACCGTTTCCGGAGTTCGATGACTGCCTCCCGCGCCTTCCGCTCCCGGGCGCGCTCTTTTTCTTCCTGTTCGGACATCTTTTTCTGCGCCTCATAGTCGCTGAAGAGATCGAGCTGTTCCGCTTTTTTCTTCGGGGCATCCTGTTCCTTTACAACACCGGCGGCGGAAATATTGATGCGGCGGACAAGCAGTCCGTGATCGGTATGCGCATCATACACAGCCGTCAGTGCATCCCCGATCTCCTTTGCGGAGCTGGTACAGTGATCCAGCCGTGCCGTTCCCCCGGCCGCCTTCGGCACCGTGCGGCCGTACCAGTCTTTTGCGATTTCCCCGCGGTAGCGCTCCATGCGCTCCGGATCACTCAGATTGGCAATGTCATAACCGACATACAGCACAAAGCAGTCTGATACGATTCCCTTCTCCAGCATGTCATCCGCCAGGGCTTCCGCCATCTCGCGGACGATCATCTTTCCCTTTTCGTGCGGATAGCCTTCCGGCAGCACCTGTCCGCTTCCGACACTGTGATTCTCCGGTACATATTTCTTTATATCCGCGATCGTCGCAGATTCCGCGCCGAAGGCATGATCGATCAGATATTCCGCATTGACGCCGAACAGCTGATAGAAGATGCTTTCATC
>CAMOOA010000173.1 GCA_946621045.1 uncultured Erysipelotrichaceae bacterium | reverse complement strand
TACAATGCGGATAATGAAGGACATATTTTCTGCAAACTGACAAATGATACAAGAGACGGGAAAACCGTCGAAATTGAAGCCGGGGACGGACTGGTCCAGGGAATTTTCATGCCGTTCGGCATTACAGAAGATGATGATGCGCATGCGCAGCGGACCGGCGGATTCGGCAGTACGACAGGAAAGCGATAAGAATTATGACAGATGAAGAACTGAAACTGAGTTATTTCAAGACGGAGCCGATTCCGGCTTCGATTCTTGAGCGGATGGAAGAATGCCGCAGGAAGGGCATGATCGTACCGGATGAAGCACTGATCAAGCGGCCGAGCCAGATTGAAGGGATCCGTGAGGCATCCCGCATCAATACGCTGGTTCTTGATGAGGTTGCCGGAAAAATACATGCCGGAATGACAACCCAGGAAATCGATGACATCGTAAAGGAATTCACCCACGCGCAGGGCGCAGTCTGTGCGCCGTATCAGTTTGAGGGATTTCCGAAGTCGGTATGCACATCCATCAACAACGAAGTGTGTCACGGCATTCCGGCACGCCACCGCAAGCTTCATGAAGGGGATATCATCAATGTGGATGCCACAACGATTTATAAGAGCTACTACGGCGATGCAAGCCGTATGTTCATGATCGGAAAATGCAGCGACGCCCGCAGACGTCTGGTTGAGGAGACAAAGAAATGTCTCGAGATCGGTCTTGAAGCCGCAAAGCCGTGGAACACGGTCGGCGACATCGGCGCCGCAATTTCCAAATATGCCCGTTCCAAAGGCTATTCGGTTGTCCGCGAACTCGGCGGCCACGGCGTCGGCGTGGACTTCCACGAAGACCCGTTTGTGGCGCATGAGGCAAGAGCGCATACCGGCATGGTGCTGGTGCCGGGTATGGTTATTACAATTGAACCGATGATCAACGCCGGAAGAGCCGGCGTATGCATCGATCCTTATAACGGATGGACCATTTATACAAAAGACAACAGTGACAGCGCCCAGTGGGAACATACGATCCTGATCACGGAAACCGGAAACGAGATTCTCTCGTACTGAGTTATGGAAGACCGGCTTCGTACAATGCTTGAACAGGCTGCGGTGCGGGGATGCACCTTTGAGACATCTCCGGCCTGGCATTTTCTGTTTCTCGAAAACACCTCGCTTCTGCACGAGCTGCTTACACTGGTAAAAGGGGCGGAAGACAAGGAGACGATCACGGATGCGGTCGTTGCGTTTTCTGATCCGTCACCCGCTTCAGCGGCGGACGCATGCGCTGCACTCAGCCGGATGCACGGCGTCATGCAGGGCAATGGGGCAGCGTTCTCCAATGCGCTTACCGCATTCTTTTCAGAAGCTGAGGCAGACCGGCTGAAGGAAGCGCTTGGGGTTCCGGCAGACTATATCTGCGCCGGAGCACTGGTATTCGGGAGTTTTGAACCGGCGGATCCCGGAGACATCCGCTGGGATGTGTTTTCCTATATGAAATGAATCACTTTCATTCGCAAAAGGTGAGGAATACAGATGAACAACATGATTTATGTAACGGGACACCGGCACCCGGATTCAGACAGTATCTGCGCCGCGATAACCTACGCAGATCTTCTGCGCCGCTGCGGACAGGAGGCAACTCCGTGCCGGCAGGGACCGCTGAATGAAGAGACCAAATTCATTCTCAAACGGTTTCATCAGGAAAATCCGCTGCTTCTGACGGATGCGCGGACGATGATCAGGGACATTGATATCGACCCGCCGATGGTGATCCGGAAAGATGAAACCGTGCACCATGCATGGCATGAAATGCTGAGAACACAGAACCGCTCGCTCTTTGTGGTGGATGAAGAGGGAAAACTCTGCGGTATCTGCACGACGTCCAATCTTTCCTATGTGCGGCTTCAGCCGGACGGCGATCTCGATGCGCTGATGGCTACCGCAACGCTGGAAAGCATTGCCCGTACGATCGGCGCAAAGATCCGGGTTGCGCCGAAGGTATTCCGGAATAACGGAACCATTCATATCGTTACGGTGGACGAAGAAGAAATTGAGCACTATCCGCTGAAAGACGGAATCGTTCTGATGTCGACCGGTTCGGAAAAGCAGAAGCGGGTAATCGACAGCGGCACCGCATGTCTGGTGCTCACCTGTGAGGTGCCTGCCTCGGAAGAAGTAATTGAATATGCACGCGCGCATGACTGTGCGCTGATCGAAACCGGAATCGATACGATGCATGCGGCACGGATCATCAGTGAATCCTATTCCGTGGAAAACATCATGACCCGCAACCCGATTTTCTTCCGGGAAACCGAATATATTAATGATGTATCTGCCAAGATGACCAAGAGCCGTGTCCGCAGCTATCCGGTGCTTGATGAAAATGACCGGATTGTCGGCGCCATTTCACGGTATCATACGCTGAATCACAACCGCCGCAAGTTTGTGCTTGTCGATCACAGCGCCGCAAATCAGAGCGTGATGCACGTCGATGAAGCGGAACTCATCGCAATTATCGATCACCATCATATCGGCGGTATTCAGACCGACCGGCCGATCATGTACCGGAATGTCAAGTGCGGATGCACATGTACGATTATTTCCAATCTGTATCAGGAAAACGGACTTCTGCCGGATGCGGACATGAGCGGACTTCTGCTCTCTGCGATTCTCAGTGATACGCTGAACTTCCGCAGCCTTACGACAACCGAGATGGACCGGGTTGCGGCTGACTGGCTGGCAAAACGTGCCGGCATTGATGATATTGATGCCTATGCCCGTGAAATGCTCGGCGCATCGGTATCCCTCAAGGACAGCAGTATGACCGAGATCCTGAACCGTGACCTGAAGACCTATGAAGTTGCGAACTACAAGTTTGCGATCGGTCAGACCAACTACAGCCGGATGGAGGAAGTACAGAAGATCCTTCCGGAGTTCAAGGAAGCGATGCAGGCGGAACAGGAGAAACTGAAACTGGATCTTCTGGTCATGCTGTTCACGGATGTGATGGGAGAAGGCTCGCTCTTTGTCTTCTACGGTCCGCTCTCCAATGTCATCCATGATATGATCGAGACCAAGTTTGATGAGCACAGCGGATTTGATCCGAATATCATCTCGC
>CAMOOA010000172.1 GCA_946621045.1 uncultured Erysipelotrichaceae bacterium | reverse complement strand
ACCGCAAGGCGTTTGAGATACTCTTCCACAAAACGGATCAGCGCCTGTTTGTCCGCATGGAGTCTTGTCCAGATCCCATCCATTCCGCTGTCTTCCAGCATGGCAAGCAGAATATGCTCTGCCGCAAGTTCCACATGATGGTTTTCCTGCGCCTTTGTCATTGCCTCAAGAATGATCTGCTGGAGCGCTTCCGTCATTTTTTCAATATTCATAGTCAGGTTCCTCCCTTCTCCGCAGAATGCGGAAACAGATTCCCTTTTTTACATCCCGAACGATTTCATGAACCGATCCCAGATGTTTTCTTTCCCCGGTTTGCCTTCCAGTTCACGCAGCTGTTCATACAGCTGTTTTTCCTTGGAAGTAAGTTTTTTATCAATCTTGATCCGTACCGTGCACAGCTGGTCGCCCGGTTTTCCTCCCCTGGAATCCGGTACGCCTTCGCCCTTCAGACGAAGCTGTGTTCCTTCCTGTGTTCCGGCAGGAATCTTCATGCTGACCTCACCGTTGATCGTCGGCACATCCAGTGTTGTACCGAGTGTTGCGTCAACTGCGGTCACCGGAATTTCCAGCATGATGTTCTTTCCGTCACGGATGAACTTGTCATGCGGCCGTACCAGAATCTCGAGGTAAAGGTCGCCGTTGGGTCCGCCGTTGGCACCGCGGCCGCCTTTTCCTGCGACACGCAGACGCTGTCCGCTGTTGATTCCCTGCGGAATCTTCACCTCAACGGTCTGCGCCTTTGTCTCATATCCCCTGCCGGCGCATTTCGGACATACCTTGCGGATGTGTTTTCCGCTGCCGCCGCAGTCCGGGCAGACCCGCTGACTCTGCACAACGCCGAGAATGGAGCGCTGCTGTGTCAGGATCGATCCGCGACCCCGGCAGGTCGGACAGGTCTCAATATCGGACGCTGATGCCGCACCGGTGCCGCCGCATTTGGAACAGGTTTCATCCACATTGATGCGGATCGTCTTTGTCGTTCCGAAACATGCCTCCATGAAGTCGATTTCAAGCCGTTTCAGAAGATCATCGCCGCGCATCGGTCCGGTATTCGACCGCGAAGAACGTCCGCCGAACCCCATGTCTCCGCCGAAGAATGAGGAGAAGATATCGCCCAGATCATCAAATCCCCCGGCAGAAAAACCATTGAAACCGGCAGCTCCGTCCATTCCTGCAAAGCCGAACTGATCATACGTTGCACGCTTCTGCGGATCGCTGAGAACTTCATAGGCCTCATTGACTTCCTTGAATTTTTCCTCCGCATCGGGAGCTTTATTTACATCCGGATGATACTTCTTCGCAAGTTTCCGGTATGCAGATTTGATTTCATCTTCTGAGGCACCCTTGGCAATCCCAAGCACCTCATAATAATCCCGTTTATCTGCCATCGTTTTACCTCCTAGCCGATACTCGCCGCAAACGCGGCCAGCCCGTTGCCTCCGGTCACCCGGACACGGGGAAGTGCAAGCGGATCCATTCCCGGACGGATCCGTCCGCCTTCGGTCGTAAATGCAAGCTTTCCGCCTGCATCCCGTACGATACGTTCGGCATTTTCGTTAATATCGCCGAACGGGTAACAGAATACAAACCCGCCGTCCACATAATCGAACGACCGTCTGATATCCTCCACCCCGGATTCATGATCCATGCACAGCAGAAGCCCGCCGTGTCCCATGCCGGAACATCCTCCGGTATGCGTCAGGAATCCGTGAGACTGCAGTTCCATGCCGTTCTCCCGCATTTCCCACAGTTCATACGGCATCTCTGCCGGCTGCCATCCGCAGATCACAAAGTTTGTCGCATGCAGACCGTACTTCACAAATACCGGCATCGCATACTGATGCACACTTGGATCCGCGTCATCAATCGTTATCGCAATACTCTTTTCAGGAAGATTCGCCCTGCCTTCCATCCAGTACAGAATTTCCCGCATCGTGCATGCATGATAATTCTGTTCATGAATATAATTCAGCTGCTCATCCAGTTCATTGACTTCAACATAGTTTCCGTCAACCCGGGTTCCGCCCTCCGCTTCGCTGTAGAAGAAGTGATACATCAGGACCGGCACCTCAGACGCAGACGGTTCCATGTCCCGTTGTGCCGGATGAACATCGCGCACTTCAGACGCATCAATATAACTGATTCCGTTCATGAAGCGCACACCGTACCGGCTGTCTTCACCCGGTTTCACATAGACCGGAAACGTAAGACTGCGGTCGGATACGAGAACTGCATTGCCGTCCGCATCCCGTAATGTAAAGGAATCATTCGTCGTAAGATCCTCTGCATACGGAATCAGATTCGTATCATTGCGATACCAGCGGTCAGATAACTGCGCGTTCGCTCCCGGAATACAGAAGGAACTGTCAGCCACGGTCAGATAACCTCCTTCCGCGGTTCCGCTGATATCAAGCAGCGCGCCGGGAGATACATGTCCGGCCGCTTCCATTCCGTTATCCGAAACAAGAAACAGATCGCATCCATCCGGAATCAGCACTTTATGTCCCGCCAGTGCACTGTAATCCCTGCCGTCCGATGAAGGCGGCAAAGTTTCCGCGGCAGGCGCAGGATCGGAACCCGGGCGCTCCTCCTGCTCTGATTTTCCGCATCCCCGCAGGACCAGGCCTGTAATCAGGAGAATGACTGCGCAAACAAGACAAATTCCCAGTAGGACTACCGGGAATCTGACTGTTCTGCGTTTGTTAGTTCTTTTCCGTGAAGTCGGCATCGACTACGTCGTCACCGGCATTGCCGGAGGCTGTTCCGGCGTTCCCGGCGCCGGCTGCACCGCCGTTCTGGTACATCTGCTGCGCCATCGCATTGGCAGCCTGTTCCAGAGCATCCAGCTTTGTCTTAAGACTATCCATGTCATTGTCATCGATTGCCTTCTGCAGCTCATCGCGGAGCTTCTGTACTTCCGCTTTCTGTTCCGGAGTGACGTTGGCATTGTCTGTCTTGAGTGTTTCGTCGATCTGGTTGATATACGCTTCCGCCTTGTTGCGGGTTTCGATATCCTGCTTCTTCTTGTCGTCTTCCGCCTTGTGCATCTCGGCTTCCTTTACCATCCGGTCGATCTCATCATCGGAAAGTCCGGAAGAGTTCGTGATCGTGATGGACTGTTCCTTGCCGG
>CAMOOA010000171.1 GCA_946621045.1 uncultured Erysipelotrichaceae bacterium | reverse complement strand
TCTAATTATACCATCGGTACTGTTTTACAGTAAACGCAGAAAACGCCAATTCTTTGTGAATTTGGCGTTCCATGCGTTATTTGTTTTTGATTTCCGCTGTTTCGATCAGAAAGCGGACACTTCCTTCTGTCCCTTCCGTGATTCCGGCGTAATTGCCGTATTCACAGTCCGCCAGCCGCAGAGCCTTTGCCCGGCGGATCAGATCCTTTGTCTGACCGCTCCCGAGCTTTGCGATTTCATGGATCCCCTTCTCATCGAATTCCTTCATTCCGTCTGCCAGCGACCAGGTCCCTTCCAGTATCTGATCATATCCTTCATTCAGTGCGGAGGAAGCCTCCGGCAGCACGCCAATTCCTTCCGCAAGCTGTGATACGCCGTCATGCACTGCGCCGACACCGTCCGTATATGCTTTGATCCCTTTCTTAAGCTGACTGCTACCGTCTGCCAGCTGCTTTGCGGCTGTCTGCAGTTTTTCCACCATAGCCGGAAGTTCTTCCATCCCGGACACCGCTTCACCGGCGGACTGCAGATATGCCGCAAGAATCTCAAAGTCCTGCGAGAATGCGGCCGCCGCAGTGCTGAACGCTTCAAGCGAGGCAGTCAGCGCAGCCTCATCATATTCCGGAATATCCGGAACCGTGACTGCGGAAATCATCTGCGGAATCGCTGTGTAATAGTTCAGCGCTGCTTCCGCTGATCTGTATTCTTCGGAATCCGATTCAAACGCCCCCAGCATTGCGGCCTTTTCTTCATCCGTAAGAGGAACATATCCGCTGTTCAGCGTGTCCAGCGCATTCTGAAGCTGCGTGCATGCTGCTTCTGCATCTGTATGAAAGGAAGCCATTCTGCCTGTGAATTCGCTGAGCGATGTCACGGCAGTCTGAATCGCCGCGATCTGCTTTGGAAGATCCTCCTGCGCAGCCTTCACCTGCTTCATCATTTCCTGCTGTTCGGGAGATGACATATCCGGCATCAGAGAACTCAGATCGATTCCGGCAAGACCGTCACTGAACTGCTTCAGGCCTTCCGAGAGTGTGCACGCGCCGTCAGTCAGCGCATCCGAGTTTTCATCGAGCAGCGCCAGTCCATCCCGCAGCGCGCCGATGCCTTCTGCAACTCCGGCAACACCGCTGTTGTATTCCGCAAGATAAGATCTGAATTCTGCCATGCCGTCATACAGTTCCTTTGTGCCGTCTTTCAGCTTTCCTGAGGCTTCGGACAGCTCATTCAGATCCCCTGCCGCTTCGCTAAGATCATCCAGTGTTTCCTCATCCATATTGGAAAACAGTCCGGGCGTAAAGACAGTTGCCGTAAACTCCAGTTCAAACTGATCCACATCCGCTTCCAGTTCCACATATTCCGGAAGATTCACTTCTTCGGTCAGTTCGCTGTCAGACAGACGCAGCGCATCCTGAATGCCGGGCAGTGCGGCGCCGACCACCGCTTCCGTATCTCCAAACCGGATCACTTCTCCGTTGACTGCGGTAACGTTGGAAAAATGATTGGAAAGCGGGATCATGGTGACAGCGGTAAACGGCATCTTCATCTGATAGGAAACCCCGTCGATGGTCTGTGCGGATACCGCATCAATGTGATAATCAAACCGGATGCGCACGTGCCCGCTCTTCCCCGCCAGTTCGGAAGGTTCCGCTTTGTTTCCGTCAAGGTAATACGTGACCGAAACCCCGACCGGAAGCGGCTGTGAAGAGGTTCCTCTGTAATGGATGGCCTTTCCGTCGTTTTCCCATACCAGACCGTTTCCTTCCAGCGTGAAGAATTCCTCCGCGCCATCGGTATTCCGGATGTCCGTCAGAATACTGCTGTCTTCAATGTAAGAATCATCCTGTGCTCCATGCAGAATGGTTTCCACCTGTACCTTTGTCACAGAGCCGTCCGGGTCTGCCTTAACGCTCACGGTTTCTTCTTTCTCTGCCGCAGGAGAAGCAGTGTACTTTTCCGGAAGTACCGGTGCCGGCGCTTCTTCATGTACCGGTTCACTCTGCGGTTTGATGGAAACGACCTCATCCCGGTTTCCTGCGCAGCCGGCAGACAGCAGCGCCGCACTCAATGCACCAATAACAATGGTTTTCTTTTTATTCAACATTCTTCAGTGCCTCCTCCATTGCGGTATTGCGGATCCGTCTCATTTCAAGTGCCGCAACCACTGCGTATGCCGCAATTCCGATTCCGAACATCTGCATATTCACTTTCATATCCAGCCTGATCGGAATCCAGCCGGCAACCATACTGCGCATCATCGTTTCAAACAGCGGAATCATCAGTTTTCCAAGCAGGAGAATGGTCAGGATCATGGAGATGATCACAACGATCGTTGTCGATGTGATATACAGACCGCTGACTTCACCCGAAGTAAAACCGAGGATCTTCGCAATCGAAATCGACTGCGCATTCTTTTCAATGATCATTTTGGAAAGCAGGTAAATCAGAATCATATAGATGATAACGGCGAAGACATCCACAAGTCCCATCATTGATCCGAAGGATACCTGAAGCTGACGGGACGCCTTGGTCAGAGCTTCACTGGTTATAACCGAACCGATGTATTCCGGTTCAATATCCGTAATCGGTTCGTCCGAAAAATATCCGGCAAAGCCAGACTCACCAAGATCAAACATCCGATTGAGGGCACGCTGTTCCATAAACACGCAGACACCGCCCATATAGTCCGCGATACCGTCAATATGCAGTGTGTAGCTCTTACCGCCGTATGCCTCATGCAGGGTGATGTCATCGCCTGCATGCAGGCGATATTTCTCTGCGTAGGCTTTGGAAACGAAAACACTTCCCTTATCAAACGGCAGAGAGACATAACGGCTGTCCGGACGGATTCCGTACAGCAGCACCGAATCCTTATGGATGCCAGGGATTTCTTCTGACTCAAGTGAATATGCGCTGAATTTTTCGGCAGTCGGATTTTCGGTTTCCACACCCGCCGCAAATTCCATGTAATCCTTCATGCGCTCAAGCCGTGTGCCGGATTCATCGGTCAGACTTATCGGAAGTTTCAGAATATACTGATATTCCGCAAACTGCCCCTGTTCGATCGCTGCTTTGAAGTTATCCAGCAGGACCGGCAGCTGCATGCCGAACATCAGAAGAAGATTTGCGAACATAATGCCGGCAA
>CAMOOA010000170.1 GCA_946621045.1 uncultured Erysipelotrichaceae bacterium | reverse complement strand
TCGCCGCAATGGAGTTTCCCTGCGCGACATCCTTCGCTGCGTTTTCCAGCATCTTTTTCAGCTTCCGGTCATCGGTCTGATTGGCAATCATTTCCATGCAGGTGGCCACATCCACGCCTGCGGACAGAATGGTCGCAAACTGGGAACACATGACCGAAAGCGCCTTGGCATCCACCTTTTTGGAGCCGACTTCCATGTTCAGAAGCCGGTTCAGCCCGTTTTCCTTTACTTCGGAAATGCTCAGGACAATCGGACAGGTTGCCTTGATCCGTTCGACCGCCGCATATTCATCGATTGCTTCAATGACACCGTTCACCTTTGCGCCGTCCGGTGACATTGCACTGTATTTATAGGTAATCATGGTTTACCTCCGGTAGGCTCCCATACCGTAGCCGCCCTGCGCATTCTGCCGGATATAGTCCGGCTTGTTTGCCGCATTGACTGCCGTTTCGGTATCGATCATGCCTTCCTTCACCAGCTTCAGGAGGTAGTTGTCCATCGTGACACTGCCTTCCTTGGCGGAAGTCAGAATCGCCGATTCCATCTGCGGCGTCTTGCCTTCCCGGATCTGGTTGCGGATCGCCGGCGTGGAGATCATGACCTCGCAGGCCGCAACTCTTCCCTTTCCGCCTTTGCGTACGAGAAGCTGCTGGGAAAGCACCGCCTTGATCGTTGTCGACAGCTGCATCCGTATCTGCGGCTGATGTTCCGCAGTAAACGTTCCGACAATACGGTCAATGGCATCACTGGCGCTGTTGGTATGGAGAGTCGCAAATACAAGATGACCGGTTTCCGCCGCCGTCAGGGCAGTCTCGATCGTCTCGCTGTCACGCATTTCACCGATCAGGATAATATCCGGGTCCTCACGCAGGATCGCCCGCAGGCCGTCCGCATAGGAACGGGTGTCGGTGCCGACCTCACGCTGTGAAATCACGCAGCGGTCCGGCTGATAGATATATTCGATCGGGTCTTCGAGCGTGATGATGTGTTCGTTTCTGGTATGGTTGATCTCATCAAGGATCGCCGCCAGCGTCGTGGATTTACCGGAGCCGGTTTCTCCCGTCACCAGCACGATTCCCTTCTGATAGGTCGGAAACATCTTTACCGCATCGGGAAGATTCAGTTCCGCGATTTTCGGAATATAGTCTGAAAGCAGACGCAGCGCAGCGGAAACCGTTCCGCTCACCTTGTAAAGATTGATACGGATCCGGTGCCCCGCAACGGTTTTTGCGGCATCCAGTTCGCCGATCTGCTCAATCTGTTTCCACTCTTCGCCGACCAGTTCCTTTGCATATTCCACACAGTCGGACGGAGAAAGAACTTCGTCATTCATGGACCGGATCTGTCCGTGCAGACGGTATTTCGGCGGCTGGCCTGCAGTGAGATGAATGTCGCTCGCTCCTGCATCCGCAGCCTGCACAACAATTTCTTCAAGTGTCTTCCGCATAGGCTCACTCCAGTGTAACAATGGTCCGGACCACTTCGTCGACGGTCGTAACGCCGTCCTGAATCAGTTTGCGGCCGTTGACGATCATCGGGGTAAAATCTGTTTTTGAGATCTGGTGTCGCAGCTCGGTACCTGTCGCACCTGCCGCCACAATATCCCTCAGCTTTGAATTCATGGACATGATTTCAAAGACACCGGTACGGCCGCGGTAGCCGCTGTCAAAGCACTGATGGCAGCCCTTGCCCTTATAGAACTTCTGTCCCGGCGCCGGCGTGATTCCCGCATAATCGAGCAGCATTTCATCCGGCTGGGTCTCCGTGCGGCAGTTCGGACAGATCCGGCGCACTAGACGCTGGGAGATGATGCCGCGGACAGAGCCGGCAATCAGATACGGCTCTATGCCCATATCCTTCAGACGGTCGATCGCCGAGCAGGCATCTTCGGTATGGATGGTGGAAAGAACCAGATGGCCGGTCATCGCAGCGCGCATCGCAATTTCCGCCGTCTCGCCGTCACGGATTTCTCCGATACAGATGATATCCGGGTCCTGACGCAGACATGCGCGCAGCGCGCTGGCAAACGTAAGGCCTACTTTTTCATTAATCGCTACCTGGGTGACGCCGTCGATCTGGAATTCCACCGGGTCTTCCAGCGAAATCATGTTTACGGTGCCGCTCTTCAGCGCATTGATCATGGTATACAGGGTGGAAGTCTTACCGGATCCGGTCGGACCGACGATAAGAATCACACCGCTTGTGTTCTTCATCAGACGTTCAAACTTCGGAAGATCGTTCTCCGTGATGCCGATGCCCTGCGGATTGAGAATCGACTGTTCGCGCGTAAGCAGACGGATAACGATTTTCTCACCGTAAATGGTCGGAAGTGAATTCAGACGGAGGTCAATATTCGTGCCGTCCGGCCGGCGGGCAATTGCACGTCCGTCCTGCGGGATCCGGCGCTCCGCAATATTCATGTTTGCCATGACCTTGAAACGCGAAATGACCGCTGCCTGGAGCTCCTTGGGAATCTGGAGCACCTCGTTCAGTCTGCCGTCAACACGGATCCGAACACACATGTCCGATTCCCGCGGTTCAATGTGAATATCACTGGCCTTCTCCACAATTCCGCGTTCAATGATGGAATTGACCAGTTTGACGGTCGGAGCCGCATTGGTTTCCTCGGCATCCACCGCGGAAGCCTGCGAAAGATCCAGCGTCGTATATCCCTGTTCTTCGCGCATCTCCTCCATTGCCCTTGCGGCGCCTTCATTCTCATAGAGAACGGAGAGCGCACGGTCAATGGCGCGTGAGTAGGCGATCATCGGAACGACGCGTTTCCTTGTTGTATTCTTGACGCTTTCCACCGCGATGAAATTCATCGGGTCTTCCATGGCGAGATACAGTGTGTCGCGGTCGAGACGCACCGGTACGACACGGTTCTGTTTCGCGATGTTCTTGGGAACCAGCGTCACCAGAGACGGATCGATCTTCGCCTTGTTCAGATCGATAAAATCGATTCCCAGCTGCATCTTCAGAATGTCGATCAGCTGATCTTCGGAGATATATTTGTTGTCCACAAGGTACGTTCCGAGACGTTTCCCGGACTCCTTCTGTCCTTTCAGCGCTTCTTCAAGCTGCTGTTCGGTGATGGCACCGACATCCACAAGCATTTCGCCCAGACGCTTATACTTCATAAATAGTTCCTGCCTTCTTCTGATGAATCCGTTTCATT
>CAMOOA010000169.1 GCA_946621045.1 uncultured Erysipelotrichaceae bacterium | reverse complement strand
ACATTTCTGTCCTGATCCATTACCACGAGGATTCCGGTTTCTCCGATATGGCGGTTTGTGACAACACTCTGAAGCTGCAGGGTCATCTCCTCCTGCCGCTGTGCTTCATTAAACGCAACCTGAATGATTCCGTTCGGTGTTTTGACACCGCTGTAATGCATCATGATGGAGTTATCAACGGCGGAGCGGACATACATCTGAACTAGTTCCGTCGGCCCGTTTACATTAAGCAGATTCAGATATTCCCGCTGCCGCATTTCCCCTTTTTTTATGTCATAGCCGACATAATCTGCCATGGTGGATGCGGTAATCACACCGTTGGAATCAATCAGATTGATTTCACTGACATGGTACTGGTCTTTAAGTACACTCAGATCCGCATCCGGATTTGAGGTAAGCGTATCTGCGACAAGCCGGTTTACATGAAGAAGTGTATCTTCACAACGGTCCTGCACTTCCTGAACCGCATCGTCGAGACTCTGCCGTAACAGTTTCTCTGTATCCTCATTCGTGATGGATCGCTGCAGGAAGAAGGTAAACAGCATGGCAACGACAAAGCCGATCAGCACTTCCACAAGCAGTGTGCGCTGGAACCGGTCCGATACGGAAGGCAGTTCCGTGCGGCGTTCCGGGTTTCGTTTCACCTGGATCAGATGGATCACCGCAACCGCAATCGTTACCGCAGCCGCATTGACAGTCACCATCGGAATCGTGCACATTTCGACATACATAAATGCACTGCGCACATCCGCAATGTTGGTAAAGAAAATGGAAAGCATATGCAGGACTTCGCATACCACACCGATCAGCAGGGTCTGGTCCCATGCCGGAAGCCGGTTGCCGAACATATGCGTACGCAGTACTGCCGCGATGATACCGGTCATGATGGTGGAAATCGTACAGCCAAGGCGTGTGTAATAACCGGCGCCCCAGTAGACCGCAAACCACCGTTCCACACCGCCGATCACACCGGCAATCACACCTGCAGGCCCGCCGAAGATAAGACCTGCGCAGAGCGGCGCCGCATCACGGGCATTGATCACAGCGCCCTGAAACGGAACACCGAACTCGGTGCCGCAGATGGCGATCACACCGAAGATGACGCCGATGATGATCTGTTTGGGCCAATAGGAAAGATCCTTCAGTTTTGTCTGATGGAACAGGTAATAGAGAATCAAACTTACAATGACCGGAATGACCGCGATCAGTGCAAGCGAAAAATACACATTCATCAAGAGTTATTTTAATATAAGTAACGCATATTCCTACAAAAAACCTGATCCGCACAGATCAGGTTTCACTGTATTAATGCATGTTTGTGAATCAGTACTGAACGGTGTGTTCCACCCCATCCAGTTCGTAGACGATTTTCAGGCCGTTTCCGGTGCGCACCTTTTTTACAACGGCATCCGTCAGTCTCCGATACTCCCGGTATTTTGCCTTCATTTCCGGTGTATAGGCCGACGGATCATCACTGGTCAGGAATACCCCTCCAAGCAGTGCATCCACCGTCGCCAGCATATCCTTCTGCGCATCGGTCAGCTTGCAGTTTTCCGTCCGCAGGAAGAAGACGTCCGGATCACTCCGGTATGCCCGGTTGTTTAACATGCGCCGTGAGACGATATTGCCCAGCGCATTCTTGGTGGAAGGCCGTTCCCGGTGAATGACGCGCATCTTGAGTTCATCATCCCAGTCCAGCGTGACATCACAGCTGATCCGGCAGTATTCCACAAGTCCGAATGCCGGCATGACCGGTACGCCGCAGCCAAGGATCGCATGTTCTCCGCACAGTTCGCGCAGGAACTTCATCGCCCGGATCATGCGGGCAGCACGGGTTTCATGCGCGGTTCCGTACGGCGCTGCGCCGTAGAGGAAATCCAGTTTCACGAGATCAAATCCCCATTCGTCAAATACCCGGCGGAATACGCGGCGCAGATAGTCCTGCACTTCCGGATGATCGATATCCAGGGAATAGAATCCGGACCAGTTACTGCCGCCGCAGAACATCTCTCCGTCATGCCGGAAGAACCAGTCCTGATGTTCTTTATAGAGCGTGCTGTCCTTTTCCGCCACAAACGGCGCCAGCCACAATCCTGCCTGGAAACCGGAGGAATGAATCTCGTCGACCATGGCCTTCATCCCGTCGGGGAATTTTGCTTTGTTTTCGACCAGCCAGTCACCGACATACGGTTCCCAGCCGTCATCGATCTGGAAAAGATCACCCGGCTGAAAGATGGTCTTACAGCCTTCAAGATCCTGACGGATCGCAGCTTCATTGATGTCCTGGTAACGGTTGTACCAGCTGGAGTAACCGCAGAGTTTCGGCGCATCAATCTTCTTCATCGGAAGTGCCGCAAACCATGCGTCATAGACTTCATTCTCCTCGCCTTCCGCAAGGAAGAGGTCGAAGATCGGATAATTGCCTTCATATTCGATTCCGCCGCAGTCACGCACGATCGTCAGCTGACTGAGCGCAGTCACATACGTAAACATCGTATAGCCCGGCTCCTCATCCAGTGAAGCGAACAGACGGAAGTGATGGTTATTGCGGAAATGACACCAGGAATATCCGGAGACCACACCGCGCCACATCTGATACGGCGCAAAGTGATAATCGGAATAGCCGTCAAACTTGTACTGATCCACCAGCGCTTTCGGCAGAAGCTGAATGCCGCGGATCCGGGAATTCCGGGAATACTCCGGGCATGCGGTCCAGGTCTGATAGCCGTTCATGAACAGTTTTTCCCGCATGACGGTCGTGACCTTGATCTTTCCGACAACGCTTTTGATTTCGCAGGCCGGAAGAAACGCGCGGATATGATTCTCTCCAAGCTTCAGCGGACTCTTTCCGCTCAGTGTCCGCTCTTCCCCGTTTTCGGTATACCGAACGGTCCAGTTCAGTTCATACATTATTCTGCACCGCGGCTGTGGCCGAGTTCATTGCTCATGGAGACGATCTTTTCATCGGTAAGGAGGAACTTCCGCTTGAAGAGAATCATCGCACAGAACAGTCCGATGATCGGAAGAACCGTCATCAGAAGACGGAGTCCGTTAATCGTGGAAGCACTCTGGGCAACGATGGCACCTTCCGTGCTGTCGTCTCCGACAAGACCGATCATATCCAGTCCGATACCGCAGAGGAATACCGCAAGACCGCTCGCCAGTTTGACAACGAATGTCT
>CAMOOA010000168.1 GCA_946621045.1 uncultured Erysipelotrichaceae bacterium | reverse complement strand
ATGAACAGATCAAAGGACGGGAAGATGAATTTGAGTACATCAACATCGGAGAGAATATCCGCAATATGAGCGCTTTCACACGGCTCCGCGACACCAGCCCCGTCTTCGATCACTGCAAGGAAATCGGCGATGTCGGTATCCCGGCGTTTGTCTTTGAGGACGGACGGATCTCCATCGATCCGGCAGACGCAGGTCTCATTGAACTCGGCTCCCCGGCTGCCTGCTCAATCGAAGATCACAAGAGCGGAAGAAAAGGCTGTTAACCGATGAAGAAGTTTGACAATGTCATTGTGCGCCGTCCCTGCAGGGCCATGGTCGAAGGCATTACCTCCGGCCTCTATCCCGGAAAGCCGGACTATGACCTCGCCCTGAAACAGCACGATGCCTATATCGAAGCACTGAAACAGTGCGGGGTTCAGGTGACGGTGCTTCCTGCGGATGAAGCCTATCCGGATTCCTGCTTTGTGGAGGATCCGGCAGTGCTCACCGCAAAGTGCGCGATCATTACAAATCCCGGCGCTGCCTCAAGAAACGGGGAGAAGGTATCGATCGAAGAAGCGGTCCGGAAGTTTTATCCGGAAGAGCGCATTGAACATATCGTAAATCCGGGAACACTGGAAGGCGGCGATGTGATGATGTGCGGTGATCATTTCTTCGTGGGAAGATCTGCCCGCACGAATGAAGAAGGCATCCGCCAGTTTTCAGAGATCCTTGCAAAGTATGGTTATACCTGCTCGGAAGTAATGCTGGAAGAAGTGCTTCATCTCAAGACCGGCGTCAATTATCTGGAAAACAATAATCTGCTTGTCTCCGGAGAATTTGTAAACAAGCCGGACTTTGCGACATATCACAAATACATCATTCCGGAAGAGGAAGCCTATGCGGCCAACTGTATCTGGGTGAATGATACGGTCATTGTGCCGGAAGGCTACCCGGCCGTGCTTGCGGCAGTAAAGCAAATGGGCTATCAGACTCTGACGGTGGATACCTCAGAATTCCGCAAACTTGACGGCGGACTCAGCTGCCTGTCATTACGGTTCTGATATGGATCGTCTGGAGGCTTTTGAGACCATGCGGGAAGAGATCCTGAAACAGGCGGAAACCGAGCAGAACCGGATGGATCAGCTGCGCGCACAGGGAAAGGAAAAAAGTGCAACTTACCGGCAGTATCTCGGCAACCGGCTGTTTTACAGCCGGGTAAAGGATCTGTACCGGAAATACGGCCTGCTGGAAGAAACGAAACCCAGCGAAAAGGAGACAGACTGATGACACAGATTCCGTTCTGGCTGGATACCGATACCGGCGTCGATGATGCCTTTGCGCTGCTTGCGGCACTGTATCTGAAGAATGCGGTAATGGTCGGCGCCTCAGCGGTTGCGGGCAATGTTACACATGACAAGACCTTCCGCAATGCGCGCAATGTTCTGACCTATTTCGGTCATCCGGAAATTCCGGTCTATCCCGGCGCCGACCAGCCGCTGGAAATTCCGTTACAGACCGCAGCCTACATCCATGGCAACAACGGTCTTGGCGGCGTGATCCTGCCGGATTCGGATGCGCCGGTTGAAACGAAGCCTGCATGGGATGCGATTTACGAAGCCGCATGCACGAATGAAAACTTTGAGATTGTCGCGGTCGGTCCGTTAACCAATATTGCCATTCTGATTCAGAACCATCCGGATATTAAAGACCATGTAAAGCAGATCCGCATCATGGGCGGTGTGGCGCAGGGCGGCACCTGGAGTGTCTGCGGGGAATTCAATATCTGTGTCGATCCCCATGCGGCGGAAATCGTCTTCCAGAGCGGCATCCCCATTATGATGTTCGGCATCGATGTCACAATGAAGGCATCCGTGGAAAAAGAGGATATCGCGGAAATCGAAGCCATGACGTCCAAAGCAGGCAGACTGTTTGCGGACTGCATGGATCTTGCGACGATTGCCAACAGCGAGCGCTTCGGCCGGAAAGCCGTGGCAGTGCATGACGTGCTTCCGGTACTGTCCTATGACTGGCCGGAACTGTTCAAAGGTGTCACCTGCGGCGTGCATGTCGAAACGGCAGGCGTCATTACGAGCGGAATGACTGTGACGGATATCTGGAGCGCCAAAAAGTATCCGGAGAAGAATGCGGAAGTGATGCTGGAAGTGGACCGGGAGGCATTCATCCGCGTATTCAAGGATCTGCTGGAGCGGATCTGATTCGAATCTTCCTTGGTCAATCAATTTGTACAGTACTATAATTCTATTGGATAAAATGGTTTCTGTTTTCATGACAGAAACTGTTTTTTGGGGGAATGAAATGATGAGTTTTGCGGTATATGCGGACGGAACTGCGAATCTTCCGGGCAGTCTGCTGGAAGGTATTACACTTCTGCCGATCAGCTATACGATGAATGGTGAATCCCATACGTATACAGGAGATATCGAACACTTCGATGCGAAGACATACTATGACGCCCTGCGAAGCGGCGCCGGTGTAAAGACCAGCCTGCTGAATACGGAACTGTTTCTCCGTGAATTCGCGCCGGTCCTGAAGGAAGGAACTGACATCGTCTACATTGCGATGAGCTCGCATATCAGCGGAACCTATAATGCGGCGCGCATTGCGGCGGAACAGCTGATGGAGGAATATCCGGAACGGATTATTCACATTGTGGATTCTCTCGGATGCGGATTCGGAAACGGCATCCTGGCAATCCGGGCTGCGGAATTAAGCAAAGAAGGCATGTCCTGTAAAGAGGCGTCGAAGATCCTCGATGATCTCGTACCGCATTGCGACCAGTACTTTACGGTCGATGATCTCAATTTCCTGAAGCGCACCGGACGGGTAAGCGGTGCCACCGCCGCAATCGGAACGGCACTGAACATCAAGCCGATTCTCTATGGCGACCATACCGGACATATCGTCTCCTGCGCAAAGGTCCACGGCCGCAAGAAGTCCATCCGGGCACTTGCGGATAAGTATCATGAAAAACACATGAACCTTGAACACCCGCAGGTTTATATCTCCCATGGCGACTGCCTGGCGGATGCGGAGATGTTAAAGGAACTGATTCTTACGGAAACACCGGACGCAGATGTGACGATCTGCGCGCATGAACCGTTCTCCGGCGCCCATGTCGGACCGGGCATGCTGGGACTGTTCTTTCTCGGAAACGAACGCTGAGCCGTGTCAAAACCGGA